>NZ_JBFADC010000002.1:0-249332 GCF_040641195.1 Glycomyces sp. NPDC021274
ACCCCGGGGATAACAGGCTGATCTTCCCCAAGAGTCCATATCGACGGGATGGTTTGGCACCTCGATGTCGGCTCGTCGCATCCTGGGGCTGGAGTTGGTCCCAAGGGTTGGGCTGTTCGCCCATTAAAGCGGCACGCGAGCTGGGTTTAGAACGTCGTGAGACAGTTCGGTCCCTATCCGCCGCGCGCGTAAGAGATTTGATGAAGGGCTGTCCCTAGTACGAGAGGACCGGGATGGACGAACCGCTGGTGTGCCAGTTGTCCCGCCAGGGGCATGGCTGGTTGGCTACGTTCGGGAGCGATAACCGCTGAAAGCATCTAAGCGGGAAGCGTGCTTCGAGATGAGATCTCTGTCAGCAGTTATGCTGGTGAGGCGCCCTGTAGATGACGGGGTTGATAGGCTCGACATGGAAGCGTCGCAAGGCGTGGAGTGGACGGGTACTAACCGCCGAGAACTTAACCTATAACCACGGTTATGGATGATGGAAACGTTGATAAGACATTCACGCACACTATGCGATTCTGAGACAACACGGTTGGCTCGAACGCACCCGACACCACCATGCTGTGTGTGGTTGCGGGTTGCTTGATCGCCGAAACAGACCTGTTGTTCAATGGTTTGTTTGGTGGTGAGAGCGGAAGTGACACACCCGGTCCCATTCCGAACCCGGTCGTTACGGCTTCCAGCGCCGATGGTACTGCACTCGAGAGGGTGTGGGAGAGCAGGACACCGCCAAACATTTACTTAATATGAAAGGCCCCCACCTCACGGTGGGGGCCTTTTTTCATGCTCTGATTCAGGAAGAAGTCGAGAGCGCGTCTCTCACTTTCGCCACACCGACTCCGATTCCGAAGATCGCCCCTGTCACCAGGAATGTCAGTAGCGAAACGGTCACCAGGACGATCGCGATTCCGATCGCGCCTACGACGCTGAAAAATGTGCTCACGTGGCCTCCTCCGTTGCAGGCTCGTCGACTGGGGTACATGCCCTCCCTGTATTGTCCCACATCGCTGGATAGCACGTAGCGGGCGTCACAAGTTAGTTAGGTCACAGTAATGCACAGAGATTCAGTTTCGCGTCTTCCTGGCACAGGACTGCCGCCATCGGCTTCGCGGCGGCTGGCGGCCGTTGGACGGGATCCGATCAACCTGCATCGGGCACTCGCGCATGCGCCGGCACTGCTGGCGCCGGTGCTCGACCTCATCCATGCGCTGCGGTTCGACGCCGCGGTGTCGCGCGGGCTGCGGGAGTTGATGATCTGCCGGATCGCCCAGCTCGAGGACTCCCCATACGAACTGGCGCATCACCTTCCGATGGCCGCCGACTCCGGTCTGGACGCCGAGCAGCTCGCAGCGCTCGACCGGTGGAGCGAGTCCGACTGCTTCAGCGCGCCGCAGCGGGCGGTGCTCGGATACGCGGAGCACCTCGGGGCCGGCGCTCCTCGTGACGACGCCGCGCTCGATGCCTGCTTCAGCCCGGCCGAGCAGACCGAGCTCACGGTCACCGGGGCGACGTACATCGCCTTGGCGCGGATGCTGCGGGCCCTCGACGTGCGGATCGACGAGGGGCTTTCCGGTTGATCGCAGCCCTCCCGGATAGGCCGGCCGATTGCGGCAATCAGTGACCTACAGGGCGAATCCGGCTTAGGATTTCGTGACGTGTGGTACCGGTTCGAGTCGGCAGCGGGAGTGAATGATGGCCACGGGCAATGAGGGTCTGACACGCGGCACACCCCAGGTGGGCACTGCTTCGGCGGTGTTCGTCTCGATCGCCGCCGCTCTCGGCGGGTTCCTCTTCGGGTACGACACGGCCGTGATCAACGGGACCACCGGCGCGCTCGAGGTCCAGTGGGGCATCGGCTCGGTCGAGACCGGCGTGGTCGTCTCCTCGGCGCTCCTCGGTTGCGCGGTCGGCGCCTGGTTCGCGGGGTCGCTCGCGAACAAGTTCGGGCGCCCGCGGGTCATGATGCTCGCCGCGGTCATCTTCTTCATCACCTCGCTGGGCAGCGCCCTGGCGACAGGCCCGGTGGACTTGACCGTCTGGCGAGTGACCGGTGGTCTGGCGATCGGTGCGGCGAGCGTCATCGCGCCCGCGTACATCGCCGAGATCGCGCCGGCGCACCTGCGCGGAAGGCTCGGTTCGCTGCAGCAGTTCGCGATCGTGCTCGGCATCTTCTCGGCGCTGCTGGTGAACTACGGTATCCAGGCTTCGGCGGGCGGCGCGAGCGGGGAGGTTCCTTGGGGCGGAACGGCGTGGCGGTGGATGTTCGCCGCGGCCGCGGTGCCGGCGTTCGTGTACTTCATGTGCTCGCTCAACATCCCCGAGTCGCCGCGGTATCTCGTGGCGAAGCACCAGGAGGACAGGGCCAAGGAGATCCTGGTGAAGTACGTCGGCGGCGACGTCGACACGAAGATCGTGGAGATCCGGGAGTCGCTCCACAGCGACCGCCCGCCGCGGATCTCCGACGTGCGGGGTCCGCGCTTCGGGCTCCTGCCGATCGTGTGGGTGGGCATCTTCCTGTCGATGTTCCAGCAGTTCGTCGGCATCAACGTCATCTTCTACTACTCGACCTCGCTGTGGCAGACGGTCGGGTTCAGCGAGAACGACGCGTTCTTGACGAGCGTCATCAACTCGCTCGTGAACATCGCCGGTACGGTCCTCGCGATCTACCTCGTGGACCGGGTGGGACGCAAGAAGCTCCTGATGTGGGGCTCGATGCTGATGTTCATCGCGCTCGGCACGATGGCCGTCATCTTCGCCACGGCGAATGTGGACGCGGAGAACAACCCGGTGCTCGGCGACGCCCAGGGCGTCATCGCGCTGATCGCGGCGAACGTGTTCGTGTTCGGGTTCGCGTTCACCTGGGGCCCGGTCGTGTGGGTGCTCCTCGGGGAGATGTTCCCCAACCGGATCCGCGCCTCCGCGCTCGGCGTCGCCGCGGCCGCGCAGTGGATCTCGAACTGGCTCATCACCGTCACGTTCCCCGAGCTCGCGCAGACCGGCCTGTTCCTGGCGTACGGCCTCTACGCCGCGTTCGCGCTGATCTCCTTCTTCTTCGTGGGCAAGATGATCAAGGAGACCAAGGGCGTCGAACTGGAGGACATGGAGGCGCTCGAAGCGGGCACCTACAAGGCCGCCGGCTGACCGGCGCACAACGTTGAGGGCCGCCCCTTCCGGGGCGGCCCTCATTGGTTTCCTTGCGGTGGAACGCTATTCGTAGGAGATCGCGTTCAGGATGTTGACCTTGGAGGCCCGCACGGCCGGGGCGATCGCGGCGAGGAGTCCGACGAGGACGGCCGCGACGAGGTACCCGGCGATGAGGGCGGTCGGGATCTGGAAGACCTCGACGCCGGTGTCGGCCAGCGCGACCTGGAGCGCCCAGCCCAGGACGAGGCCCGTGCCGATGCCGAGGACCGCGCCGAACAGGGCGATGGTGACGCTCTCGACGGTGATCATGCGGGTGGTCTGGCCGCGGGTCATGCCGATCGCGCGGAGCATCCCGAGCTCGCGGGTGCGTTCGAGGACCGAGAGGATCAGCGTGTTGATCACGCCGATCACGGCCACGATCATCGCCAGGCCGAGGAGCAGCTGGATCGCGATGATCGCGAAGTCGTAGAACACGGTGACCTGCGAGGCGAACTCCTCCTGGTTCTGCACGCTGACCTCGGGCTCATTGGCGAGGAGGTCGTCGACGTCGGCGGTGACGGCTGCGATGTCGCCGTCGTCGGCCACGTCGACCACGGCCGAGGTCGGCCGGATCGTGTAGAACTCGTCGGTGTAGGCGGGGGAGACGTACCAGCCGTCGGTGTTCTCGTTGTCGACGAGGATGCCCGCGACGGTGAACTCGCGCGCTTCGGTGCCGCGGCTGAAGGTCGCGGTCACGGTGTCGCCCATGCCGACGCCGAGATCCTTCGCGGCGGATTCGTTGACGATGACCTCGTCGTCGGCGAGGCCGGCGGCGTCGCCTTCGACGAACTCGCCGCTGTAGAGGCCGATGCCGCCGGGGATGTCGCTGCTGGCGTAGACGCGCTGCTCGGTGCCGTTGATGTCGCTGAAGTCGAGGTAGAGCTCGACGGCGGCATCGACGCCGTCGACGGCGCGGAGGTCGTCCATGAGCGCCGGGTCGAACGACGGCGCGACGGAGGCGGTGATCGGCCCGGAGACGATCAGTTCGGCTTTGATGTCCTCGCCGAGCTGCTCGTTGATGCTGGCCTTGACGCTGGTGAGCAGGGTCGCGGTGGCGGTCACGAGCGTCACGCCGATCATGAGCGCCGCCGCGGTGACGGCGGTGCGCCGCGGGTTGCGGCTCGCGTTCCGCCGCCCGAGCTTCCCGGCGAAGCTCCACGACCACAGGAGCCCGAGCACGCCGACGAGCGGTTTGGACAGCCACGCCGTCAGGAGCGTGACGCCGATGAAGACCGCTCCGGCGCCGATGGCCGCCCCGGCCAGGTTCGGGGTGTCGCCGCCGAGGTTCTCGGTGAGCCCCAAGACCATCGCCGCAGCACCGAGGGCGGTGACGATGAACCCGGTGACGGTGAGCGCGGTGGTCGGCTTGTCGGCCTTGACGGCTTCGCGCATCGCTTCGACCGGCGGGACCTTCGAGGCGCGCACGGCGGGCACAAGTGCGGACAGGACGGTGACGCCGATGCCGACGGCCAGCGCGGCGACGAACGCCATCGGCGGGATCGTCAGGGACGTCTGGCCCGCGTCGAGGATCATGTTGGCGACCACTGAGGTCAGGCCCGCGCCGCCCGCGATGCCGACGGCGGTGCCGACGACGGCGGCGAGCGTGCCGAGCAGGAGCGCTTCGGCGAGGACCGAGCGCACGATCTGGCCGCGGCCGGCGCCGATGGCGCGCATCATCGCGATCTCCTTGAGGCGCCCGGCGATGACGATCGAGAAGGTGTTGGCGATGAGGAAGATCGAGACGAACACGGCGATGCCGCCGAAGCCGAGGAGGAACTTTCCGATGAGGTCGGTGGCCTCGGCGGTCTGGGCGCTGACCTCCGCGGTGTAGTCGTCGAACGTGATCGCCTCGGACTCGGCGCCGATGACCGGCTCGAGGGCGGCGAGCAGCTCGTCGGTGCTGGTGCCTTCGGCGGCGCTGACGGCGACCATCGAGTAGGCGTCCTCGCCGGCGAAGACGAGGCGCTGGGCCTCGGCGGTGGTGAATGCGAGTTCGGTGGTGCCGGCCTCGGAGTCGCGTCCGCCCGGGTAGCCGTAGACGCCGACGATGGCGTATTCGGTCCGCTCGGTGGTCGCGGAGTAGGCGGTGACGGTGTCGCCGATGCCGAGCCCGGCGTCGGTGACGAACTTCGCCGAGACGGCGACTTCGCGGTCGGTCTCGGGGGCGCGGCCGTCGCGCAGATGGCGCTCGGCGGAGGTGTCGCCCCAGTTGACGGCGATGGTGGGGGAGAGGCCGCCGACGATCTTGCCGTTGTCGCCGATGGCGTTGACCATCCACGAGACGGTGGTGGTGACCTCGCCGACGCCGTCGGTCGCCTCGATGGCGGCCTTGGTCTCGGCGGAGACGCCTTCGCGGACGAGGCGGTCGGCGCGGGACTCGGGTTCGAGGGGGCGGACGAGGACGTCCGCCCCGGCGTAGTCGGTGCCGTTGAGGTCGTTGACGGTGGTCTGGATGGAGGCGGTGAGGACCAGCGCGGCGGCGATGAACGCCGAGCCGAGGATGACGGCGATGCTGGTCAGGGCGAGGCGGGCCTTGCGGGCCGCCATGCCCTTGAGTGCGGCGCGGAGCATGGGGTCAGGCGGCCTCTCCGGCGAGCGGGACGCGGGTCTCGAAGCCGCGCATCGTGTCGATGACGGCGTCGGTGGTGGGCTTGTCGAGGTCACGGACGATCTGGCCGTCCGCGAGGAACACGACGCGGTCGGCGTAGGCGGCCGCGGACGGGTCGTGGGTGACCATGACGATGGTCTGCCCGAAGTCGTCGACGGACTTGCGCAGGAACCCCAGCACCTCGCCGCTGGAGCGCGTGTCGAGGTTGCCGGTGGGCTCGTCGGCGAAGACGACTTCGGGGCGGGTGGCGAGGGCGCGGGCGCAGGCGACGCGCTGCTGCTGGCCGCCCGAGAGCTCGGTCGGCTTGTGCGACAAGCGTTCCTGGAGGTCGAGGGTGCGGATGATCTGGCTGATCCACGCCGGGTCGGCCTTCGCGCCCGCGATGGAGGCCGGAAGAAGGATGTTCTCCTCCGCCGTCAAGGTCGGGAGCAGGTTGAACTGCTGGAAGATGAAGCCGATCTTGTCGCGGCGGAGCTTGGTGAGGGCCTTGTCGTTCAGACCCGTGATGACCGTGCCGCCGATGTCGACGGTGCCGCGGTCGGTGGTGTCGAGGCCGGCGAGGCAGTGCATGAGCGTGGACTTGCCCGAGCCCGAAGGGCCCATGATGGCGGTGAACCGGCCGGAGGCGAATGCCACGGACACATCGCGCAGGGCCACGACCTGGGCCTCGCCCGAGCCGTATGCGCGCCACAGGCCGGTGGCGGTGACGGCGGCGCGGCTGTGGGGCTGCTGCAGACCGTGGGTCTGCTGCGGGGCGTGGGGAGTGCTGAGTGGCACGGGAGCGCCTTTCTGATCGGGTGTCTTTCCTGTTCCCACAAGGCTATTGAGCACCGCTTCCGTCCGCTTCGGTCCGCGGGCCGGAGTTCCGTCCTCCCCGAGGCGGAGCGCGCCGAGCGGGGTCGGCCGAAAGACGGAGCCCGAAGCGGCCCCCGTCTCGGCCTTCCGGCCGTCCCCGGGCAGACGGGAGGGGCGGCGTCAGAAGACGCCGCCCCTCACCTGGTTTCCGGAAAAGAGCTATTCGTAGGCGATGGCGCCCAGCACATTGAGCTTCGCCGCGCGGGCCGCAGGGGCGATCGCCGCGAGCAGTCCTACGACCACGGCCGCGACAAGGTACGTGACGATGAGGCCCCAAGGGAGCGCGAAGTTCGCCAGGCCCTCCTCCTCGAGCGCCTGCTGCACGGTCCAGCCGAGGCCGATGCCGACTGCGATGCCCAGGACCGCACCGAACACGCAGATGATGACGCTCTCGACGGTGATCATCCGCCGCACCTGCCCGCGGGTCATGCCGACCGCGCGAAGGAGCCCCAGTTCCCGAGTGCGTTCGAGGACCGACAAGACCAGCGTGTTCACCACGCCGATGACGGCGATGATCATCGCCAGCGCAAGCAGGATCTGTACTGCCGCGAGGATCGTGTCCAGGCCCCCGGTCTGCTGCTCGACGAATTCGGCGTTGTTGGTGACGCCCACTTCCGGCTCATCCCTGAGGATCTCGTGGACCTCGTCCTGGACTGCGGCGACGTCGGCGCCGTCAGCGACCGCGATGTACGCCTGCATCGGCTTCTGCACCATGAAGTGCTCGACCTGCGCAGGCGAGACCCACCAGCCGTTGGTGAGGTCGTAGCCCTCGAGAAGCGCGGCGATGCGCAGCGGCTCGGTGGTGCCGTCAGAGAAGGTCACGTCGACCGTGTCGCCGACGGCGACCCCGCGGTCCTCCGCGGTGCCCTCGTCGACAACGACCGCGTCGGCGGCCAGGTCGCTGACCGAGCCGTCGGCGACGGTGCCGCCGACGACCGCGAGCGCCGCTTCCAGATCCGAACTGGACGAGAGCACGGCCTCTTCACCGTTCACCTTGGTGTTGGAGAAGTCCGCGTAGAGATCGCCGACCTCCTCGACCTCGGGCAGGGCCCGGATCTCCTCGACCTTCTGCGGCGAGAACGAGGGGATGCTCGCCCCGCCCTGCGCACCCGAGACGATGAGATCCGAGTCGAGGTTGAGATCGAGCGCTTCGGCGGTGGTCGACTTGATGCTGGAGACGAGTGTGGCGATACCGGTGATGAGCGCGACGGCGATCATGAGCGCCGAGGCGGTGATCGCGGTGCGCCGCGGGTTGCGCCCGGCGTTGAGCTTGCCGAGTCGACCCGAGAACGACCACGACATGACCGCGCCGAGGAGCGCCACGAGCGGTCGCGACAAGATGGGCGTGAGCATGGTGACGCCCACGAACGCGATGCCGACGCCGACGAGGATGCCGGTGAGTTTCTCGCCGCCGAGGTTGTCCGTCAACCCGAACGCGAGCAGCACCGCACCGGCGAGGAAGACGGTCCCTCCGGCGATAGTGATGCCCCGCAAGGGCTTCGGCGGGTTGACAGCCTCTCGCATCGCTGCGACCGGCGGGACGCTGGAGGCCTTGACGGCCGGCAGCAGCGCCGAGAGCACGGTGACGCCGATGCCTACGGCCAGCGCCCACAGCGTGGTCGCGGGGATGAGCAGTCGGACGGGCAGGCCGCCCATCATGGTCGAGCTGACCACTTCCGACAGTCCCCAGCCGAGCAGCAACCCGAGCCCGAACCCGATGACGGAGGCGCCGATGCCGATGATGAGCGCTTCGGTGAGGACCGAGCGGACCACCTGGCCGCGTCCGGCGCCGATGGCGCGCAGCAGCGCGAGTTCGCGCTGGCGCTGGGAGACGATGATGGTGAAGGTGTTGATGATCAGGAAGATCGACACGAACACCGCGACGAGGCCGAAGCCGAGGAAGATGTAGCCCATGAAGTCGGAGACGACGGCGAAGCCCTGCGCGGCGGCCTCGCTGGCCTCCTCGCCGGTCTGGACTTTGAAGTCGCTGCCGACCGCGGCGGCGATGGCGTCGGTGTCGACGGCGTCGCCGTACACGTAGATGGAGGTGTAGACGTCTTCGCCGCCGGTGAGGAGGCGCTGGGCGTCGCCGGTGCTGAAGGCGATCTGCGTCTCGCCGGCGAGCGAGTCGCGGTCACCGGAGAGGCCGTAGATGCCGACGATCTCGTAGTCGACGGCGTCTTCGCGGTTGACGGTGTCGGAGTAGACCGTGACGCTGTCGCCGACGGTGAATCCGGAGTCGGCGGCGAACTTGGCGGAGACGGCGACTTCACCGTCGGCCTCGGGACCGCGGCCGTCGCGGACTTCGATGTAGTCGCCTTGGCCCTCACCGGAGGCCCAGTTGAGGCCGATGGTGGGGGCGAAGGTGCCGACGAGCTTGCCGTCGTCGCCGATGGCCTTGACCTGGCCTTCGACGGCGCCGTCAGCGCGGTCGACGCCGTCGGTGGCGCGGACCTGCTCGAGGATGTCGGCGGGGATCGCCATGGCGGCGGGGTTGCCGGGACCGCCCATGCCCCCGCTTTCGGCGTCACGGGTGACGACGGCGTCGACGCCGGTGTAGGCGTCGGCGATGACGCCGGCGACGGACTTCTCCATGGTGGCGGTCAGGACCATCGCGGCGGCGACGAACATCGTGCCGAGGACGACGGCGAGGCTGGTGAGGACGAGGCGGGCTTTGCGGCTCGCCATGCCCTTGAGGGTGGCGCGCAACATGGTTAGGCGTGCTCCCCTTGGGCGGCGGCGACGAGCTCTTCGAAGTGCTTCATCTTGTCGATGACCTTGTCTGCGGTCGGTTCGGACATGTCCTCGACGATCTGGCCGTCCGCGAGGAAGACCACGCGGTCGGCGTAGGCGGCGGCGGACGGGTCGTGGGTGACCATGACGATGGTCTGGCCGAAGTCGTCCACACTGGTGCGCAGGAAGCGGAGCACTTCGGCGCCGGAGCGGGTGTCGAGGTTGCCGGTGGGCTCGTCGGCGAAGACCACGTCGGGGCGGGTGGCGAGGGCGCGGGCGCAGGCGACGCGCTGCTGCTGGCCGCCCGAGAGCTCGGTGGGCTTGTGTGAGAGGCGGTCGGCCAGATTGAGGGTCTTGATGATCTGGTCGAGCCAGGCCGGGTCGGCCTTGGCCCCGGCGATGGCCGCGGGGAGGGTGATGTTCTCTTCCGCCGTGAGGGTCGGGAGCAGGTTGAACTGCTGGAAGATGAAGCCGATCTTGTCGCGGCGGAGCTTGGTGAGGGCCTTGTCGTTCAGGCCGGTGACGGCGGTGCCGCCGATGTGGACGGTGCCGCGGTCGGTGGTGTCGAGGCCGGCGAGGCAGTGCATGAGGGTGGACTTGCCGGAGCCGGAGGGGCCCATGATGGCGGTGAACGCGCCGGATTCGAACTGGACCGAGACGTCGCGGAGGGCGATGACCTGGGCCTCGCCCATGCCGTAGGCCTTCCAGAGGCCTTCGGCTGATACGGCGGTGGTCTTGACGGGGGATGTGGTGGACACGACGCTCTCGCTTTCGGTGAAGGTGTCGATGTGCCGAGGGATATCGGTGTTGTGGTTTCCTGATTCGCGAGACGCCGCCCGCGAAGTCGTTGTTTCAGAGGACCGACGAAAGATGACGTCGACTCGCCTGATTGTGACATCATACATGATGTCATTCGGCGTCGTGGTGCTCATCGCCACGTTCGACGATATTGGACGCTGAGCGCGGGCGCATCCGCTTCGCGGACGGTCTTCGTCTACGTCGAGAGGCGGAGGCGCCGGTACCCGAGTAGGACGATCAGTCGGTGCTGCCGGGCTTGACCAGGCCGCTCTCGTAGGCGAGGACGACGGCCTGGACGCGGTCGCGGACGCCGAGCTTGGTGAGCAGGTGGCCGACGTGGGTCTTCACGGTGGTCTCACCGACGTGGAGGGTCTCGGCGATCTCGGCGTTCGTGAGGCCTTTCGCCAAGAGCAGCAGCACTTCCTGCTCGCGGGCGGTCAGGCAGTCGACGATCGCGGGCTTGGCGTCGCCGTCGCTGCCCCGGTGGGCGGCGAAGCGCCCCAGGAGGGTCGAGAGGATGTGCGGGGCGACGACCGCGCCGCCCCTGTGGACGGTGCGGATGGCCTCGACGAGGTCCGCGGCGGGTGCGTCCTTGGTGAGGAACCCCGCGGCGCCGGCCCGCAGCGCCCCGACGACGTACTCGTCCAGGTCGAACGTGGTGAGCACGAGGACCCGGGTGGGCAGGTTGGCCTGCACGATGTCGGCCGTGGCCGCGACGCCGTCGCGGCGGGGCATGCGGATGTCCATGAGCACGACGTCGGGGACCAGCCGCCTGGTGAGGTCGAAGGCCTCGACGCCGTCGCCGGCCTCACCGACGATGTCGATGTCGGTCTCGGCGCCGAGGACCATCTTGAAGCCCGCGCGCAGCAGCTGCTGGTCGTCGGCGAGGAGGAGGCGGATCGGCCGGTCGTTCAACGTGTGACTCCCTGGAGGTGGGCGTTCTTGGGGAAGCGGGCCTCGACGAGGTAGCCGCCGCCGGGCCGGGGCCCGGCTTCGAGGGAGCCGCCGTAGAGCGTGGCGCGCTCCCGCATGCCGATGAGGCCGTGGCCGCCGGAGAACCCCGAGACGACGGGCGCGCCGTGCCCGGAATCGCCCACGGAGATGCGGAACTCGGTGTCGCCGTAGTCGACCACGACGCCGGCCCTGGCCTGCGGCCCGGCGTGCTTGATGGTGTTCGTGAGGGCCTCCTGGGCGATGCGGTAGACCGCCAGGCTCACACCCGTCGGCAGCGGGTACTCCTCGCCGCGGACGGTGTAGCGCACCGGCAGGCCGGCGTCCTTGGTCTGCGCCACCAGCGCCCGCAGCGAGTCCACTGTAGGCTGCGGTTCGAGGTCGGCGCTGCCGCCTTCGTCGCGCCCCTGGCGCAGCACGGTGAGGATGTCCCGCATCTCCCGCAGCGCGGTGCGCGCGGTCTGGTTCACCGTGGTGAGCGCCTCCTCGGCCGCCTCGGGGTCGTGGCGCAGGACCCGCTTGGCCCCTTCGGACATGACGCCGATGACCGAGATGTGGTGGGCCACCACGTCATGCAGCTCCCGGGCGATGCGCCGCTGCTCGTCCGCGACGGCCTGGGCCGCGAGCGCCTCCTGCCGCTCCTCGGCGAACCGGGCGCGCTCGGAGAGCTCGGTGAACTTGCGGCGCCGGCTGCGCATGACCGAGCCGACGAAGCAGGCGGTCGCCGCCATGGCCAGGTTCAGCAGTGTGATCACGGCCCCGCCGGTGGCGGTCTCGCCGGAGTACACGGGCCAGAAGTAGAGGAGCACCGAGAGGGTCACCGGCATCCACACCGCTCCGGCGAGGACGAGGGCGCGCGGCAGGGGGCGGTGCGCCGCGGCCGTGTAGGTCAGGACCAGCCAGGTGATGCCGTTGTCGCCGACCAGCCAGGGCTGATCGAACACGATCGCTGCGATGAGCGCCGCCAGCGTCCCCATCACTGCCAGCCACAGCCACTTGCGGCGCAAGGCGATGGGCGCCAAGGCGAGGGCGAGCATGCCGGTCTCCCGCAACCCGAACTGCGCCGGCGTGTCCGCGGCGTCGAACACCACGGCGAGCGTGCCCGCGTACGTGACGAAGAGCGCCGCGGCGAAGAGCGTGTCCGCAGGGAGCGGGCGCTCGTGGAACCAGCGGCGCAAGCGTGTGAAAGTGGAGGCGGCGTGCACGCTCTACACCGTATCCGCCGTTCCCGCCCGTTTCATCGAACGCGAGAATGATCCGCGGGTACGACTCAGGGAGGAGGAGTGCCGTCCCCCGGCAGCTCGTCCACGGGCATCGCCAGGCCCGGCAGCACCGTCGGCAGCGGGTACGCCGGCGGCTCGCCGCCGAATTCGGGGCACAGCGCCTGATGCGCGCACCAGCCGCACAGCTTGGACTTCTGCGGCCGGAAGTCGCCGGTGGCGATCGCCTCGCGCATCACCGACCACAGTGCCTTGAGGGTCTTCTCGAAGCCTTCCAGCTCGCGCTCGTTGGGGGAGTAGTCGAGCATCTGCCCGTCCCCGAGGTACATGAGGCGCAGCAAGGTGGGCACCGTGCCCCTGGTCCGCCACCACACGAGGGCGTAGAACTTCATCTGGAACAGCGCCTTGTCCGCGAACCGGTCCGGCGGGCGCTTCCCCGTCTTGTAGTCGACGAGGCGCACGAGGCCGGCCGGGTTGACGTCCGCCCTGTCGATGAACCCCTTGAGCGAGGTGCCGTCGTCGAGGGTCGTCGTCACCAGGCACTCGGTGCGGTGCGGCTGGAGCCGCTGCGGGTCCTCCATCGCGAAGTACGTCTCGACCAGGCGCCGCACGTTCCGCAGCCAGTCCGACTCGTCGTCGAGCCCTTCGAACAGCGCCGCGTACTCGCCCGAGGCCTGCAGCTTCGCCCATTCCGGCTCGATCATCGCGAGCGCCTGCCGCGGCGTGCGCCGCCCGGCGTCCAGCTCGTACAGCCGCTCGAGCACCGAGTGCACGAGCGTGCCCTGCACCTGCGCCTTCGACGGCGGCTCCGGCAGGCGGTCGACCGCCCGGAACCGGTACAGCAGCGGGCACTGCTTGAAATCCCCGGCGCGCGAAGGGGAGAGCTGAGTCGGACGGGTGGCTGACATCCCTTGAGCATATGACGCACCGCCGACATCCCGATCCGCCGCACCCGGCCGCATCCCCAATCAAACATAACGCGTGTACCGTTTGGGGTATGACCACCGACGCGAACGCCGCACGCTCCTTCGGCCCCGCCGCCGACCTCTACGACGCCGTCCGCCCCACCTACCCCGCCGAAGCGCTCCGCTGGCAGGCCGGCGACGCCCCGCGGGACATCGTCGACCTCGGCGCCGGCACCGGCCTGCTCACCCGCGGCCTCATCGCGCAAGGCCACCGCGTCACCGCCGTCGAACCGGACGACCGGATGCGCGCCAAGCTCACGGCCGCCAGTCCCGGACTCGCCGCCGCCCACGCCGGAGCCGCCGAGGCGCTCCCGCTGCCCGACGCCAGCGCCGACATCGTCACCGCCGGGCAGGCCTTCCACTGGTTCGACCGCGAACGCGCCCTCCCCGAGATCCGCCGCGTCCTGCGCCCCGACGGCCTCCTCGCCCCCATCTGGAACGTCCGCGACGACGACACCCCCTGGGTCGGCGCCCTCACCGAGGCCATCGGCTCCTCCCAAGGCGAACGCGACGCCCTCGCCGCCACCGAGCCCGGCTACTTCGGGAGCGGCTTCGGCGAACCCGAGCACCGCGTCTTCCGCCACGACATGCCCCTCGACCGGGCCGGCCTGCGCCGCCTCGTGCAGTCCCGCTCCTACTACCTCACCGCCGACGACGCCCAGCGGGCACGCATCCTCGCCGTCGTCGACGAAGTCGCCGACACCCACCCCGACCTCCGCGGCAAGGACGCCTTCGCGATGCCCTACAAGACCTACGCGTTCAAGGTCCGCCCCGCTTGAGATCGGAATCCTCTCAAGCGCGCCCGCCCCAGCGGTTCCGAAGACCCGCCGCGCGGGCGGGCGCGTAGCATTGCGGCCGATGTCGACTGCAAACACGCTGGCCTTCCGCCGATCCGGATTCACCCTCGTCCGCTTCAAAGGCATCCCCGTCACCCTCGGCTACACGTGGCTGCTCCTGGCCGCGGTGGTCGTAGTCGTGTACGCCCCGATCGTGCAGCGCTCGGTCCCCGGCCTGGGCACCGGCGCCGCACTCCTCGTCGCGGCCCTCTTCGCCGTCACCCTCCTCGTCTCGGTGTTCCTCCACGAGCTCGGCCACGCCCTCGTGAGCCTGCGCGCGGGCATCGGCGTGCGCCGGATCAACCTCGACGCGCTCGGCGGCTTCACCGAGATGGACCGCGAGGCACCCAGGCCCGGGACGGCCGCCGCGATCGCGCTCGCCGGACCGGCCGTCTCCGCCGTCCTCGGCGGCATCGGCCTCGCCGGGCTCTTCCTCACCGAACCGGGCTCGCTCATCTGGCAGTTCGCCTTCCAGATCTGCGTCGCCAACCTCCTCGTCGCCGTCTACAACCTGCTCCCGGGGCTGCCGCTCGACGGCGGCAAGGCCCTCCAGGCGGGGATCTGGGCCGCCACCGGCGACCGCTGGACCGGGTTCCGCGTCGCGGGCTGGGCCGGGCGGGTCGTCGCCGTGGGCACCTTGGCGGCGGGCCTGTGGCTGTACGCCTCGAACTGGTTCTCCGCGTTCGGCCTGATCCTCCTCATATTCGTGGCGTTCGAGCTGTGGCGCGGTGCGACCAGCGCGATCCGCGCCGCCCGCATGGGCCCGCGGGTCAAAGCGCTCGACGCCGCACTGCTGGCCCGCCCGATCGTCCTCGTGCCCGCCTCGGCGACGCTGGGGGAGGCGCTGAGCGCCGCGAACGGGCGCGAGATCGTCGCCGTCGACGGCAAGCCGGTCGGCGTCCTCGACCACGCCGCCGCCGAGGCCGTCCCCGCCGACCAGGTGGCCGCGATGCCCCTGGCCGGTCTGCTGCGCTCGGCCGGGCAGGTCCCCGGCCTGCGGTCCGATCTCAAGGGCCAGGCGCTGGTGGACGTGATCGGCAAGAGCGGCGCGGAGCGGTTCTTCGTCGTCGATGAGGGCCGCCTGACAGGGCTGCTCTACACCGCCGACGTGGTCAAAGCCCTCCGTTAAGATGCGTCGGACCTATCGGGCCCGGGCGACGCCCGCGTGCCGTGCAATGAGCAACGCGACGCCGCCTGAGAGCCGTCATGAGCAAGGAGTTCACCTAAGTGGCATTTGACCTGCTGGGGCCGGGCGACCGCGTCCAGCTGACCGACGCGAAGGGCCGCATGGCCACGATCACCCTCGCGGAAGGCGGCGCGTTCCACACCCACCGGGGCAGGCTCTTCCACGACGACCTCATCGGCAAGCCCGACGGCGTCACGGTCACCACGGAGGGCGGCACGGCCTATCTGGCGCTGCGCCCGCTCCTGCCGGACTACGGCCTGTCGATGCGCCGCGGCGCCCAGGTCATCTACCCCAAGGACATTGCGCAGATCCTCACGTTCGGCGACATCTACCCCGGTTCGCGGGTCGTGGAGGCCGGTGCGGGCTCGGGCGCGCTGACGAACTGGCTGCTGCGGGCCACCGGCCCCCAGGGGCACGTCTACTCGTGGGAGCTGCGCGAGGACTTCGCGAAGATCGCCGAGGAGAACGTCAGGGGCTACTACGGCGAGGTGCCCGAGCACTGGACGCTGACGGTGGGGGACGTGGCCGAGGCCGACCTCGAGCCGGTCGACCGGGTCGTGCTCGACATGCTCTCGCCGTGGGACGTGCTGGACACTGTGGAGCGCATCCTGCGGCCCGGCGGGGTCTTCATCGGGTACGTCGCCACCACCACGCAGATGTCGGAGCTCGTGGAGGCCCTGCGGGAGCGCAAGACCTTCACCGAGCCGGCGGCCTGGGAGTCGCTCATCCGCGGCTGGCACCTCGAGGGCCTGGCGGTGCGCCCGGACCACCGCATGATCGCCCACACCGCCTTCCTGATCACCGCCCGCAAGCTCGCCCCGGGGACCGTGGCGCCGATGCGGAAGCTGAAGCCCTCGAAGGGGCAGCAGGCGCTGCGCGAGCGCAAGGAGCGGATCGCCGCCGAGGCCGAGGCCCGCGCGACCGAGGCGCTGCGGGCCACTGAGGACGACGCCGCCGGTTCGTAACGATCCGGTCACATTCTGAGTCGGATTCACGACTCTGCAAGTGCCGAAACGGGATTCGGGCGGGTGACGCGATCGCGTCACCCGCCCGAATCCCGTTCCCGCTAGTCGTCCGCGCCGGGGCCGGCGACGGCCGTCTTGTCCCGCCTGTCGCGGACGTAGATGCACTCGCCCGGGCAGTCGTGGGCCGCGTTCACGATGTCCAGGCGCAGGTGTTCGGGCACGTTGACTTGCGAACCGGCCGTAGTCAACAGCTCACCGTCAGAATCCTTCACGTAGGCGAGCCCGTCGATGTCGAACTCGAAGACCGAGGGCGCGTACTGCACGCAGAGCCCGTCGCCGGTGCAGGCGTCCTGGTCGATCGATACCTCGAGTTCACGTTCCTCAGCCATGTCCCCCAGATTAAATGAACTCAAGATGGTGGACCAATGTCGGTGTCGAGTCTTACTATTGGCCTCCCCAGCCAGCTACGGTTGGAGTAAGAAAACCATCTCCTGGGAGGTGTGACCCGTGGCACGAAGCAACGATGACCGTCGACAGAACCTGGGCCAGGGCTCAGAGCACGACGAACTGTCTGGACAGGTCGAAGAGCTCCAGGAAGAACTGGCCGCGGCGCGACGCCGTCTCACCGAAACGCCCCGACACATGCACATTCTGGAGGAGCGGCTCGCCGCAGCCCAATCCCAGATCGACCGCCTGTCGGAGCAGAACGAGCGGCTCGTGGCCACCTTGAAGGAGGCCCGCGAGCAGATCGTCTCACTGAAAGAGGAGATCGACCGGCTCGCACAACCGCCGTCCGGCTACGGCGTATTCCTGGGCGCCCGTGAGGACGGCACTGTCGACGTCTTCACCTCCGGGAGGAAGTTCCGCGTCTCGCTCGCGCCGTCGATCGACGTCGAAGAGCTCGAACGCGGCCAGGAAGTCCTGCTCAACGACGCCATGAACGTGGTCGAGGTGCTCGACTACGAGCGCATCGGCGAGGTCGTGACGCTCAAAGAGCTCATCGAGACCACCGACGGCAGTCCTCCGGACCGCGCGCTGGTGACCAGCCACGCCGACGAAGAGCGGGTCGTGCTGCTCTCCGAGGCCCTCATCAACGGCCCCCTGCGCGCGGGCGACTCGGTCATGATCGAGCCGCGCGCCGGGTACGCGTACGAGCGTATCCAGAAGAGCGAGGTCGAAGAACTCGTCCTCGAAGAGGTCCCCGACGTCGACTACTACGACATCGGCGGCCTCGACGGTCAGATCGAGATGATCCGGGACGCGGTGGAACTGCCGTTCCTCCACGCCGACCTCTTCCGCGAGCACGAGCTGCGCCCGCCGAAGGGCATCCTGCTCTACGGCCCTCCCGGCTGCGGCAAGACGCTCATCGCCAAGGCCGTCGCCAACTCGCTGGCCAAGAAGGTCGCCGAGATGCGCGGCGAGGAGGCCTCCGGCCGGAGCTACTTCCTCAACATCAAGGGCCCCGAGCTGCTGAACAAGTACGTCGGCGAGACCGAGCGGCACATCCGCCTGGTCTTCCAGCGGGCCCGTGAGAAGGCCAGCGAGGGCATGCCCGTCATCGTCTTCTTCGACGAGATGGACTCAATATTCCGCACCCGCGGATCGGGCGTCTCCTCCGACGTCGAGAACACCATCGTCCCCCAGCTGCTGTCGGAGATCGACGGCGTGGAGGGCCTGGAGAACGTCATCGTCATCGGCGCCTCGAACCGCGAGGACATGATCGACCCGGCGATCCTGCGGCCCGGCCGCCTGGACGTCAAGATCAAGATCGAGCGGCCCGACGCCGAGTCGGCGAAGGACATCTTCTCGAAGTACATCACCACGACCCTGCCGCTGCACGACGACGACCTCGCCGAGCACGACAAGGACCGCGACGCCACCGTGCAGTCGATGATCCAGGCGGTCGTCGAGCGGATGTACTCCGAAGTGGACGAGAACCGCTTCCTCGAGGTCACCTACGCCGACGGCGACAAGGAAGTGCTCTACTTCAAGGACTTCAACTCCGGCGCGATGATCGAGAACATCGTCGCGCGGGCCAAGAAGATGGCCATCAAGGACTTCCTGACGCACCAGTCCAAGGGCATCCGGCTGAGCCACCTCATCGACTCCACAGTCGACGAGTTCCGCGAGAACGAGGACCTCCCCAACACCACCAACCCCGACGACTGGGCCCGCATCTCCGGCAAGAAGGGCGAGCGGATCGTCTACATCCGCACGCTCGTCTCCGGCAAGGGCCCCGACTCCGGCCGCAGCATCGACACCGTGTCGAACACCGGTCAGTACCTGTAGCGCAGCCTGGAGCGAATAGGAAGCACGCCTCGATCGGCCGGCGGCACCACGCCGGCCGATCGGCGCACCCATGAACGTGTCAGACCGCGCGGCACCGGGTAACCGGTCGCCATGAGGACCCAGAACCTGAACGGCGCGAGACTCGGCGGCCCGGAAATCCAAACGTCTCCGATCGGAGGGAGCGCCGCCGCGCCTGAAGGGACTAGGCTCGAGAGCATGACCGTACGCCGCATTATGGGCACCGAGATCGAATACGGGATCTCCGTGCCGGGCCAGCCGGGCGCCAACCCGATGGTGACCTCCTCGCAGATCGTCAACGCCTACGCCGCCCGCCCCGAGCTCTCCAAGGGCGGCCGGGCCCGGTGGGACTACGAGGAGGAGACCCCCCTGCGCGACGCGCGCGGTTTCACCTACACCGGGGCCCTCTACGACCCGGCCGAGAACCTCGCCGACGAGGACTCCGGGCTCGCCAACGTCATCCTCACCAACGGCGCCCGCCTCTACGTCGACCACGCGCACCCCGAGTACTCGACCCCCGAGGTCACCAACCCGCGCGAGATCGTCCTGTTCGACAAGGCCGGCGAGATGACCATGGCCGAAGCCGCCCTCCGCGCGGCCCACACCCCCGGCATCGGTCCGATCAACCTCTACAAGAACAACACCGACAACAAGGGCGCCTCCTACGGCGCGCACGAGAACTACCTCATGTCGCGCCAGACCCCCTTCGCCGACATCGTCGCCCACTTCACGCCGTTCCTGGTCACCCGCCAGATCTACTGCGGCGCCGGACGCATCGGCATCGGCCAGGACGCCTCCGAGCACCGCTTCCAGATCTCCCAGCGCGCCGACTTCTTCGAAGTCGAAGTCGGCCTTGAGACCACCCTGAAGCGGCCCATCATCAACACCCGCGACGAGCCGCACGCCGACGCCGAGCGCTACCGCCGCCTCCACGTCATCATCGGCGACGCCAACCTCGCCGAGTACGCCACCTTCCTCAAGGTCGGCACCGCCTCCATCGTGCTGGCGATGATCGAATCCGGCGCCTTCGACGGCTCGCTCGCCATCAGCGAGCCCGTCGCCGAACTCCGCGCCGTCAGCCACGACCCCACCCTCAGGCACAAGATCGAGCTGCGCAACGGCAAGCGCCTCACCGCCATCGAACTCCAGCAGTCCATGCTGGAGCAGGCCGAGGCCTACTGCGGCGCCGACGCCGACCCCGACACCCGCGAGGTCCTCGACCAGTGGGCGTACGTGCTCGACGCGCTGGCCCGCGACCCCCTGGAACTGGCCGACATGCTCGACTGGCCCGCCAAGCTCTCGCTGCTCAACCGCTACCGCGAGCGCGAGAACCTCGACTGGGGCGCCGCGAAACTCCAGGCCATCGACCTGCAGTACCACGACGTGCGCCCCGAGAAGGGCCTCTACCACCGCCTCGTCGCCCGCGGCAAGATGAAGCGCCTCCTCACCGACACCGAGATCATCAACGCGATGACCGAGCCGCCCAGCGACACCCGCGCGTTCTTCCGCGGCCGCTGCCTCGCCCGGTACCCCTCCGAGGTCGTCGCGGCCTCCTGGGACTCCGTCATCTTCGACGTCGGCGCGGACTCGCTCGTGCGAGTGCCCATGATGGAGCCTGAAAAGGGAACCAAAGCCCATGTGGGAGAGTTGTTCGAGCGCTGCGAGGCCGCCAAGGACCTCCTGGACATCATCACCGCCGACTGAGGCGCATGGTTCGTCCGCGGGAATAAAGCACAGCAGTGCAGCGTCGTACCTGGCGTGCTGTCGTACTCTCGCGGTACGGTTTAGGCACCGTCGAGGTAGAAGGGAACACCTATGGCAGCGAAGGACTCCGGCGGGCAGTCGCAGTCACAGCGGTCGCGGCAGGAAGCAGATGCCGAGGCCACCGAGGCCGCTGTAGACCCCGAGATCGCCGAACGCCACGAAGCCATCACCGAAGAAGTAGACGACCTGCTCGACGAGATCGATGAAGTCCTGGAGACCAACTCCGAGGAATTCGTCCGCTCGTTCGTGCAAAAGGGCGGCCAGTAGCAGCCCCCCTGCCGGTGTAGGGCCACCTGGTGCGACGCCTAGAGGCGCATCGGGGGCCTTGCCCCACCCAAGCCCCTCGGCCCCGCGGGTCCGAAGCGGCCAGCCGCGTTTCTGCCGGCGCATTTTCTAAATAGAGGACTAGGGAGGTCATGTCGTGACAGGTCAAGGATTCCCAGGCAAACTGCCCAACGCGTATATGACGGCTGGAACCTCCTCCTTCTCGGAGTTCCTCATGCAGGTGGCACCCGAAATGCTGCCGGGGCGCAGACCCCTGCCGCCCGGCGACTTCGCCGCCGTCAGCGCCCACGCCACCACCATCGTCGCCCTGCGCACCGCCGAAGGCGTCGTCATGGCCGGCGACCGCCGCGCGACCATGGGCAACTACATCTCCAGCCGCGACATCGAGAAGGTCTTCCCGGCCGACGGCTACTCGCTCGTCGGCATCGCCGGCACCGCCGGCCTCGGCATCGAACTGGTCAAGCTCTACCAGCTCGAACTCGAGCACTACGAGAAGATCGAAGGCGCCCCGCTCACCTTGAACGGCAAGGCCAACCGCCTCGCCACCATGCTGCGCGGCAACCTCGGCATCGCCCTCCAGGGCCTCGCCGTCGTCCCCCTCTTCGCCGGGTTCGACGTCGACGCCGACTCCATCGAGGAAGCCGGCAAGATCTACAGCTTCGACGTCGTCGGCGGCATCTACGCCGAGCGCGACTTCGACTCCATCGGCTCCGGCTCCATGTTCGCCAAGAGCTCCCTCAAGAAGCGCTACCGGCGCGACATCGGCACCGACGAAGCCGTCAAGATCGCCGTCGAATCGCTCTACGACGCGGCCGACGACGACTCCGCCACCGGCGGACCCGACCCGACCCGCGACCTCTACCCCGTGGTCATGACCGCCACCGCCGAAGGCTCCAAGCGGATCGACGAGGCCGTCGTGGCCGACGTCGCCCGCACGGTGATCGCGGCCCGCACCGAGAACCCCTACGGATAAGGAGAGGAGCCGGACATGGCCATGCAGTTCTACACCAGTCCCGAGCAGATCATGCGGGACCGGGCCGAGTTCGCCCGCAAGAACATCTCCCGCGGCCGCAACGTCGTGGTGCTCTCCTGCGCCGACGGCGTCCTCCTGGTCGCCGAGAACGTCTCCTCGGCCCTGCACAAGGTCTACGAGCTCTACGACCGCATCGGCTTCGCCGCCGTCGGCAAGTACAACGAGTTCGAGAACCTCCGCACCGCCGGCGTCCGGATGGCCGACCTGCGCGGCTACTCCTACGACCGCCGCGACGTCAACGCCGCCAGCCTCGCCAAGGCCTACGCCCAGACCCTCGGCGCGATCTTCTCGGAGCAGACCAAGCCCTTCGAGGTCGAGATCTGCGTCGCCGGCGTCGGCACCGGACCCCAGGAAGACGAGCTCTACCGGCTCACCTTCGACGGCTCCATCAACGACGAGCCCGGCTACCTCGCCATGGGCGGCGACGCCGACCAGCTGAAAGAGGTCCTGGCCGACGGCCACGACTTCGAGGCCCCGCTCGCCGACGCGTTCGCGCTGGCACTGCGGGCGCTCTCCAGCTCGGGCGGCAACGGCACGCCCCGCGAGCTGACCAAGGAAGTCCTGGAGGTGGCGGTCCTGGAGCGGGCGCGTCCCGGCCGGGCCTTCCGCCGCATCGAGGGCCTGGCCCTCGACGCGCTGCTGACTCCCGCAGCGGCGGCGGCCGAGCCCGAGGCCGAAGCGGCCGCGGACGAGGCCCCTGAGGCCGACGAGTCCTGACGGCCGCCTGGCGACGCACGGCTTGAGGCCGGGCCGAGCGGGTACCCGCGATTTTCGCGGGCCCGCGCGGCCCGGTCGGCAACCGTCCGAGGCGATTGCCGACGCTCACCGACCGACGCCGCTTCGCATACCTGCCGTCCCTCTCAAGTGGACGGACCGTCCCGGTGGGGTCGCGCCAAGCCAGGTGCATACCGCCGTAAATCGAACAATCTCCATAGTGCCCGTCGCGGTATGGAACCGTTCGACCGCGAGGGGTGTTCTCCTCAACCGAATCGGGGTAGGGTTTCGACATGGACAGGCGCATTTTCGGACTGGAGACCGAATACGGGGTCACTTGCACTTTTAGGGGACAGCGCCGCCTGTCTCCGGACGAAGTGGCCCGCTACCTCTTCAGGCGGGTGGTCTCCTGGGGCCGCTCCTCCAACGTGTTCCTCCGCAACGGCGCCCGCCTCTACCTCGACGTGGGCTCCCACCCCGAGTACGCCACCCCCGAGTGCGACTCGATCGAGGACCTGGTCAAGCACGACCGGGCCGGTGAGCGCATCCTCGAAGGCCTCATGATCGACGCTGAGAAGCGCCTCCACGACGAAGGCATCGCCGGCGACATCTACCTGTTCAAGAACAACACCGACTCCGCCGGCAACTCGTACGGCTGCCACGAGAACTACCTGGTCAGCCGCCACGGCGAGTTCGGGCGCCTCGCCGAGGTGCTCATCCCGTTCCTGGTCACCCGCCAGCTCATCTGCGGGGCCGGGAAAGTCCTCCAGACCCCGCGCGGCGCGCGCTTCTGCCTGTCGCAGCGCGCCGAGCACATCTGGGAGGGCGTCTCCTCGGCCACGACCCGTTCGCGGCCGATCATCAACACCCGCGACGAGCCGCACGCCGACGCCGAGCGGTACCGCCGCCTGCACGTCATCGTGGGCGACTCGAACATCAACGAGGTCACCACGATGCTCAAGGTCGGCTCCGCCGACCTGGTGCTGCGGATGATCGAGACCGGTGTGACGATGCGCGACCTCACGCTGGAGAACCCGATCCGGGCGATCCGCGAGATCAGCCACGACACGACCGGCAAGCGCCTGGTGCGCTTGGCGAGCGGCCGCGAGGCGTCCGCTCTGGACATCCAGCGCGAGTACCTCGAGAAGGCCATCGACTTCGTCGACCAGCGCGGCGCCGACGCGGGCACCAAGCGGGTCATCGACCTGTGGGGCCGGGTGCTCCAGGCCGTGGAGTCCGAGGACCTCGACTCGGTCTCGCGTGAGATCGACTGGGTCGCGAAGTACAAGCTCATCGAGCGCTACCGCGAGAAGCGGGGCCTGGCGCTCTCGAGCCCGCGCGTGGCGCAGCTCGACCTGGCGTACCACGACATCCGGCGCGGCCGGGGCCTGCACCACCTGATGGAGAAGCGCGGTGAGGCCGAGCGGATCAGTAAGGACGTGGAGGTCTTCGAGGCGAAGGAAGTGCCGCCGCAGACCACGCGGGCGCGCTTGCGCGGCGAGTTCATCCGCAAGGCGCAGGAGAAGCGCCGCGACTTCACTGTGGACTGGGTGCACCTGAAGCTCAACGACCAGGCGCAGCGGACGGTCCTGTGCAAGGACCCGTTCCGGTCGCGTGACGAGCGGGTCGACAAGCTCATCGCCAGCATGTGAGGCCGGCGATGACGGATCGGAACGGCGCGGCCGAGCCGCAGCACGCCGAGGAGCCCGCGGGGGAGGGGCGAAGCCCGGCAGGGCGCCGCACGGACCCGCTGAGCTCGTTCGACCCGGTGGCCGCGTACGAGCGGCGCACGACGCGGATCCGCGAGGAGATCGCACGGAACCGGCGCGGCGAGTACACGGTCCCGACCTGGGTTCTGGCCCTCGCCCTGGCGGCGGTCGTCGGCCTCTGGATCCTGGTCCTGTTCGTGCTCTAGCGATAACACGATCGAGCAAAGCCCCGTCCGCGCGACAGCGCTGGCGGGGCGGTTCGCTTCCGGGGCACACCGAGTGTCCGATCGGCGCTGGGAAAGGGCCCCCGGTTTCTAGGCTAGCCAGCCGAACCTGAAGGGGAGCTGAAGCGGCTTGTCATGTAGTCCACGAAGCGTGGTCGTTGCCGGGCACGCCCAGAGTGCCGACGGCGCTGGGAAAGGGCCCCCGGTTTCCAAGGTAGCGGGGCGTTCCTGAAGGAAAGCTGAAGCGGCATGACATCCAGTCCGCCATGTGCGGTGGTGCGGCGCGGCGCAACGTGAGCCGCTGTGGCGAGCGTGCGACCGCAGTGGGGGAGTGGGGGTCGACCAGCAGGCCGGTGGTTCAGAGGAGGCGCTCAGTCGCGGCGGGTCGCTATCTGGGCCGCGTGCCTTCCTGCCGCGGCCGCGGCGACGAAGTACACCCGGTCTCGGTCCAGGCCTCTGCCCATGGTGGACAGTTTGACCGGCAGAGCCTCCATCGCCTCGACCAGGCCCGAGCAGTCGACCTCGATCTGGCGGTGCCGCTCCGGCAGTTCAGTGAGCTGCCGCCTGATGCGCCCTTCGAGCTCCGCGGGCAGCTCGTCCGGCACCGGCACGTCCGCCGCCGCCAGCGCGACCTTCGCGTACGCCGTCATCGAGTGGTGCGAGATCCCCAGGTGCCGTTCGCGCGCATCGCCTTCGGAGATCCGCAGCGATGCCACCGGCCGGCCGCCCAGCACCGACGCGGCGTTGACCGCCTCGCCCGCCGCGGTCCCCGAGAAGCCCCACACCGTGCCGGTCCCGAGGTTCCCCGGTCCCTGCGCCACGATCGCGATGTCCGCACCGCCGACCACGCGCGCCGCGATGAGTGCATTGTGGACGTTCGTCGCCTCGAGATCCCCGCCGAAGCACTGCCCCGCCGTCACGGTCGTGCACAGCCGATCCGAGAGCTGGTCGAGCTGGCGCGAGAACCACGCCGGCAGCGCGCCGCCGTCGGTCATCACATAGGCGACCCGCGCCTCCGGCGCGGTCGCATGAATACCCGCGAGCACCGGCGCGAGCGCCGAGTGCAGGTCCGCCACGACCACCGGCATCCCGCCGAGGTCCTCACAGGCCTCCACGGCCGCACGGTGCGGCGAGTCGTCCTCGTCCACGGCCAGGCGCATCGCCTGCATCGGCGTGTACCGGGCCTTGACGATGTGCCCCGGCCCCTCCACGTCCGCCGGAAGCCGGTCCGGCACGGCCACGACCAGCGCGTACCCGCCCGTGCCCAGACCCTTCGCGATGGCGTTGCAGTTGAGCAGCACCCGGTCGCCGACCTCGGGCGCCCCCACCAGCTCGTCGTAGGCCAGGCCCCGGCACGAGAACGCGTCCTCGCCCTCGCGGGCCTCGACGTCGACTTCCAGCTCGGTGCAGCCGCGCCAACCGCCGCGCACGCCGGTGACGGTCCCGTATCGCCATCTGATCACGCCCGGACATTATCAAGCGCGACCCGAACCGGCGCAGCACGGCGAGCCCGCACCAGTGCCCCGCGGACGCGCCACGCGCGCGGGCGGGCGTGCTGGCAGCGCCCTGACCGCCTGGCATAGGCTGGGCGGGTGTCCAACGATCGCACTGAACGACTGGTGAACCTGGTGCTCTGCCTGCTGTCCTCGCGGCGCTTCCAGACCTCCACCAAGATCGCCAGGACCGTCCCCGGGTACGAGCACAACCACGACGACAAGAAGGCCCACGACGCGTTCCAGCGCAAGTTCGAACGCGACAAGGCCGAGCTGCGCCGCATCGGCATCCCGCTGCAGTCCGGCATCGACTACCTGGGCGACGGCGAACCCGGCTACCGGATCGCCCGCTCCGACTTCGAGCTGCCGCAGATCGAGTTCACCGACGCCGAGGCCGCCGCCGTGGCCGCCGCCGCGCGCCTGTGGCAGCAGCCCGAGCTCCAGTCCGGGTCCTCCGACGCGCTGCGCAAGCTCCGGGCCGCCGGCATCGACGTCGAGTCGCACGCCGCCGCGTCCCCGGTCAAGTCCCTGCCCGGCGCCGAGGCCGCCCTCGCGCCGTTCCTCGAAGCGGTCGCCTCGCGGCGCGTCGTCGTCTTCGACTACTTCGGCCCCCGGGACGAGTCCGCCCAGCAGCGCCGCATCCAGCCCTGGGGCTGCGCCGCCTGGCGCGGCCGCTGGTACGTCGCCGGCCACGACCTCGACCGCGGCGCCCAGCGCTGCTTCCGGCTCTCGCGCATCAGCGGGAAGGTCCGCCTCACCGGCCCCGAAGGCGCCTTCACGATCCCCGACGACGTCGACGTCCTCGGGTTCGCCTCCGCCTCCGAGGACCACCAGCTGCCGAGCCGCGCCACGGTCCTCGTCCGGCCCAAGCGCGCCTGGGGCGTGCGCCGCCGCGCCGACCAGATCGGCCCGCGCACCGCCGAAGGCGACCAGGCCTGCTTCTCCTACACCGACACCGCCGCGACCGCCGCCTGGCTGGCCTCGTTCGGCGCGGACGTCCTCGTGACCGAACCGCCCGAACTCGTCAAAGAGACCATCGCCTGCCTGCAGGCACTCGCCGAGGAGGAGACCCCGTGACCCAGAACCGGCTCGCCCGCCTGCTCAACCTCGTCCCGTACCTCGTCGCCCGGCCCGAAGGGGTCCCGATCGCCGAGATCGCCGCCGACTTCGGCGTCGACGCCGACCAGATCCAGTCCGATCTCACCATGCTGTGGATGTGCGGACTGCCCGGTTACGGCCCCGGCGACCTCATCGACATCGCCTTCGACGCCGACGAGGTCCGCGTCCTCTTCGCCGCCGGCATGGACCGCCCGGTCCGCCTCGCCGCCCACGAGGCCCTCGCGCTCTCGGTCGCCCTCCGGGTCCTCGCCGACACGCCCGGCGTCGGCGACCGCGCCGCGATCGCCTCCGCGCTCGACAAGCTCGCCGCGGCCGCGGGCGAGGCCCCCGCCGACGTCACTGTCCGCGACACCGTCACCGACCCGCGGGCCGAACGCTATGCCGCGCTCGTCGCCTCCGGCCACGCCGCCCGCATCACCTACTACTCGGCCAGCCGCGACACCACCTCCGAACGCGTCGTCGACCCCATCGAGGTCGTCGCCGCCGACGGGCACGCCTACCTGCGCGCCTGGTGCCGCACGGCGGGGGAGATCCGGCAGTTCCGCGTCGACCGCATCGACGCGTGCTCCGAACTCGACGAGCCCTCGGAGCCCCTGCGCCTCACCAACCAGCCCGCGCCCACCGCGTTCCTCGCCTCCGAACTGCCGCGCATCGAGCTCCGGCTTGGCCCCGGCGCGAAGACCGTCACCGACGCCTACCCGTGCGACGAGATCGTCGGCGAGAGCGACGGCCGCCGCCGCGTCACCATGCGCGTGCGCGACCTCGACTGGGCCCGCCGCTTCGTCCTCGGCCTCGGCGGCGAAGCCGAAGTCCTCGCCCCCGAGGAACTGCGCGACGCCGTGCGCCAGACCGCCCGCGCCGCGCTGGCCCGGTACCAGCCCGCCTGACGGCGTTCACGAACCATGGGTCCCGGGCCGATCCGCCGCCGGGCCTCCTCGAACCCGGCGGCGCCCGGCGCTAGACTGACCCGATGATCTGGGCGATATCGGTCGTGCTGGCACTCGCCGGACTCGTGCTTCTGGCCATAGCGGCCTCGCGCCTCCTCGGCCCCCTCAAACAACTCCGGTTCGGCCTCGAACGCGTCCAAGAACGCGCCGGCGAGCTACAGGACCTGCAAGAACGCCTGAACGCGACGCTTGCCGAAGCCGAACGCACGGCCGCCGCACTGCCGAAGAAGTGACGCATCTCCGTCCCCGCCGCCACATTCTGATAAAGATCAGGCTTCCCGAAGGCTCCAGTGTTGACGGAAGTGTCAACTGTCGGTCATGCTTGTCCGGCTCGACGATGTCGTAGCCACGCCACCGCAGGTGAACCCGGTACCAAGCCGAGACTCAGCCTCCGTGGCAGCCGCCTTCCAAGCGGCATACGATGGTTAACGTCACCGACATATATCCGGAGGGACCGAACAATGGGTGCATTGAAGCCCTGGCACATCATCATTCTCGTCGTTGTCATCTTGCTGGTGTTCGGCTCCAGGAAGCTTCCCGACATGGCGCGTGGTCTGGGTCGCTCCATGCGGATCCTCAAGTCGGAGACCGAGGCCATGAAGAAGGACGGCAGCAACCCCGACGACGACGGCGACACCCGCGCTGAGCCCAAGCACACGCGCGAGCCGCTCGACCCGCCGGCGCCGGTCAACGAGTCCGTGATCGACGGCGAATCGGTCGACCACAAGAAGACCCGCTAGCCCGGAATCGGCCGTAACGAATATGGCTGACGCACCGCCGCGGCGTGCCAGGAAAGAACGCAAACCGTCGAAGTTCCAGCGCGCCGCCGACGGCTCCATGACGCTCATGGAGCACCTCGCCGACCTGCGGCAGCGGCTGATGATCGCGGTCCTGGTGATCCTGGTCGGCACCGCCGCCTCGCTGGCGCTCTCCAAGAACGTCATCCTGTTCCTGGCGGATCCGTACTGCGCATCGCAGCACGCCGTCCAAGAGACCGGTGACGGACTGGTGGGCTGCAACTTCAACCTGCAGTCCCCGATTTCCCACGTCAGCCTGTACCTGAAGATCTCCCTGTACATGGCGCTCGTGGGCACCGCACCGATCTGGCTGTACCAGCTGTGGGCGTTCATCGCCCCCGGCCTGCACCGCAACGAGCGCAAGTACGCCTACTTCTTCATCGGCGTCGCCGCGCCGCTGTTCCTCGGCGGCGCCATCCTGGCCTACTTCGTCGTCTCCCACGGCATGCAGTTCATCATGCTGCTCTCGGGTATCGGCGAGGACGGGTTCAACATCAACCTCGACCTCGAGGCCTACATCAACTTCTACATAGCGGTGATGATGGTCTTCGGGATCGGCTTCGAATTCCCATTGATCATGTTGATGCTCAACGTGATGGGCCTGGTGACGGCCAAGCGGATGCGCGGCTGGTGGCGGATCGTGGTCCTGGTGAGCTTCACGTTCACCGCGATCTTCACGCCCACGCCCGACCCGTTCGGCATGACGGCGCTGGCGATCTGCATGCTGCTCCTGTACGGGGTCGCACTCATCGTCGCGACGCTGAACGACAAGCGCAAGGGCATCACCGACGAGGACCAGTGGGACGACGAGGAGGCCAGCGACATCAGCACCTCCGACGAAGGCCTGACCGCGGACGCGACCATCGGCGCCAGCAGCCTCGACGACGATGACTACCCGGCCGAGAACGAGCGTCGCAACCGCCTCGGCCGCCGTGTCGACGGCTACGACGACATCACCTGAGTCCGCTGAGGACACAGCAGTTGGATTGACGCAGTCGAGCATTGAACGATGAGGGCCCCGCCGCGAATGCGGCGGGGCCCTCATTACGTCTCAGGGTGGCGCTAGCAGCCGCTGCGCACGAGCCGCAGCACGGCGTCGAGGCCGACGATCCGTCCCGCCTCGGCGTGCGGCACCAGGTAGCAGCGGGCGCCGATGCGCGCCGCGCCCGCGTCGGCCATGGTGTCGCCCACCATGAGCACCCGGCTCGGCTCCACATCGAGCGCGTGGCAGGCCGCGTAGAAGATCTTCTCGTCCGGCTTGCAGTAACCGACCTCGTAGGACAGCACCCACTCGTCGATGAACCGGTCGATGCCCAAGCGCCGCAGGATCGGACGCGCATCGAAACCGATGTTCGAGACGAGCGCGATCGGATACCCCTGGGCCTTCAAGGAGACGAGGGTGCCGATCGTGTCGGCGAACGCGACCCAGCCCTCAGGGGAGGCCATGCGGTCGTACAGCGCCTCGGCCAGGCCCTCGAAGACCCCGTGGGCCTGCGCCGCCAGAGCGGTGAAGGCCTCGCGGTGGGCGTCCTCGTCGAGGTCGCGGTCGGCCCAGGCGTCGGCGAAATCCGGACGCACCCGCGGCTCCATGCCCGAACCGAGCCATCCCTGCGCGCCGATCGCATCGGCCAGCGCGGTCACGGCGAGCGGGTTGAGCCGCCTGCCGCAGGACTCGGCCGCGAGCGACACCGAGCGGGTCAGTGGTTCGAGCTGCGCCAAGGTGCCGTGGAAATCGAACAGGACCGCGTCGACCCCTCCGCGTCCCGCATCGTCATCTCCTGGTGAGGAATCCCGGTGCACAAACGGACGATACCCGGCCGTGTAGGCGTCGTCACAGCCGGGTACGGAAGCGCGTTACCGGAGTGCTCCTGTCGGGGCGGCAGACTAGTGTTGTGGCCATGGTTACCGCCGACGTTCCTTACGCCGACGACCGCTCCCCGGCCCAACGCCACGCCGCCGCGCAGGCGCGCCGGCAGTGGCCGCAGCTGGCGGCCTTCGCAGGGGACTACCCGTTCGAACTCGACGACTTCCAGGTCGAGGCCTGCCGCATCCTCGAAAGCGGCCACGGCGTGCTCGTCTGCGCGCCCACGGGCGCGGGCAAGACCGTGGTGGGCGAGTTCGCCGTGCACCTGGCGCTGGCCGAGGGCAGGAAGTGCTTCTACACCACGCCCATCAAGGCGCTGTCGAACCAGAAGTTCAACGACCTCGTCGCCGCGCACGGCGCCGAGAACGTCGGCCTGCTCACGGGCGACACGGTCATCAACGGCGAGGCCCCGATCGTCGTGATGACGACCGAGGTGCTGCGCAACATGATCTACGCGGGCTCCTCCACGCTGCACGGGCTGCGCTATGTGGTCATGGACGAGGTGCACTACCTCGCCGACCGCTTCCGCGGGGCCGTGTGGGAGGAGATCATCATCGAACTCCCGCAGGAGGTCCGGGTCGTCTCCCTCTCTGCGACCGTGTCGAACGCGGAGGAGTTCGGCGACTGGCTCAAGAGCGTCCGCGGCTCCACTGAGGTCGTGGTCTCCGAGACGCGCCCGGTGCCGCTGTGGCAGCACATGATGGTGGGCGGCGCGCTGCTCGACCTGTTCGAGCCCGACGGCGACTACGTCTCCCAGGAACTGCTCAAAAAGGACGCCCGGGCGCGCGAGCGCAACGAGGGCCGCACCGGCGGCCGGCGCCGCGGCGGCCGCCCCTATGTGGACCGCGGGCGGGTCATCTCCCGCCTCGACCAGGCGTCGCTGCTGCCGGCCATCTACTTCATCTTCTCGCGCGCCGGCTGCGATGCGGCCGTCGACGAATGCGTGCGCGCCGGGCTGCGGCTCACCGACGGGCGCGAGCGGGACGAGATCGTCGACTACGCGACCGCGGCCGTCTCCCACATCGACCCCGCCGACCTCGAAGCCGTCGGCTTCGAACGCTGGCTCGCGGGCCTCGCGGCCGGCATCGCCGCCCACCACGCCGGGCTCCTGCCGGTGTTCAAGGAGGTCGTCGAGAAGCTCTTCGAGCGCGGCCTGCTCAAGGCCGTGTTCGCCACCGAGACGCTCGCGCTCGGCATCAACATGCCCGCGCGGTCGGTGGTCCTGGAGCGGCTCATCAAGTACGACGGCTCCGACCACGTCATGCTCACCCCCGGCCAGTACACGCAGCTGACCGGCCGGGCCGGGCGGCGCGGCATCGACGTCGAGGGCCACGCCGTCACCGTCTGGGCCGAGGACGTGCGCCCGAAAGAGCTCGCCGGACTCGCCTCCAAGCGCACCTATCCGCTGAACTCCAGCTTCGCGCCGTCGTACAACATGGCCGTGAACCTGATCGGCGCCGCCGGAGTGGAACGCGCACAAGAGGTCCTGGCCTCCTCCTTCGCGCAGTTCCAGTCCGACTCCGAGGCCGTGCACATCGCCGAGCAGGCCCGCACGCTGAACCGCCGGGCCGCCGAGGCGGCCGAGGGCGCGGCGTGCCACAAGGGCGACTTCCTCGCGTACTACGACCTCACACAGCAGCTCGCGGTGGCCGAACGCGGCGCGCAGAAGCGCCGCAAGGGCGCGCTGCGCGACGAGGCGCGCACCAACCTCGAGAAGCTCCGCGGCGGCGACGTCATCTGGATCTCCCGCGGCAAGCGCACCGGCTGGGCCGTGTTCCTGCGCCCCACCGGCGGCTCGCGCCACCACGACCCGCGCTGGTCGGTGCTCACCGCCGACGGCTGGGCCGGGACGCTCGAGAGCGCCGCGTTCGACGGCGGCGTCGAGGTCGTCACCCGCATCAACGTGCCCAAGCGCTTCGACCGGCGCGACCCCAAGTCCCGCACCGACCTCGCCTCGAGCCTGCGCGAGGCCACGCGGGACCGCTCGCGGCCGACCCGCCGCGGCGGCGCGGCCGAGACCCCCGAGATCGCGCGCCTGCGCGAAGAGGTCAAGGCCCACCCGTGCCGGACCTGCCCGGACGCCGGGCAGCACACGGTCCACGCGTCGCGCTGGTCGCGGCTCAAACGCGAGGCGGAGCTGCTGCGCAGCCGCTCCGAGCGGCGCGAGCACTCGCTGGCGCGGCAGTTCACGGCCGTGCGCGAGGTGCTCAGCGAGTTCGGGTACCTCGACGGCGAGACCGTCACCAGCGACGGGCGGCTGCTGCGCAACCTGTTCGTGGAGACCGACCTGCTGGTGGCGCAGTGCCTGCGCGACGGCATCTGGGAGGGCCTGGACGCGCCTTCGCTGGCGGCGATCGCGTCGACGGTGATCTACGAGTCCCGGTTCGAGGAGGACGAGTTCTTCGTGGCGGTGCCCGGTCCGATCGTCGACCCGGTGGCGAAGACCGTGCGGCGCTGGGAGGCGATCCGGCGCGCGGAGAACACGCGCGGCCTGTCGCTGATCTCGCGCCCGCAGATGGGCCTGGCCTGGCCGATCTACCGGTGGACCCGCGGCGAAGAGCTCTCGAAGGCGCTCGCGGCGGCCGACGGCCCGTGGCCGATGCCCGGCGGCGACTTCGTGCGGTGGGCGCGGCGCACGGCCGACCTGCTGCACCAAATGGGAACTGCTGCAAGATATATCGGCACCGAGTCATCCAATAAGTTGGCCGACGCCGCCTACGACGCGGTGGACGCGATCCGTCGCGGCGTCGTCGCGGACGTCTGAGCCGTGGCGGCGCGGCCGGTCCGACCGCCGTGCCCGCCAAGCTGAACCGGAAGGAGTTCCCGTGCACCGCAGCCGTATCTCGACGGTCCTGATCGACACGCAGGACGCCGACGCGGCGACCGCGTTCTGGTCGGCCGCCCTCGGCGTGCGGGCGAGGCCGAACGCGGGGGAGGAGCAGTTCACGGAGCTCGAAGGCGCCCTGGCCGGACTCGTGACCGTGGTGCAGCGCCTCGACGACGGCGAGCCGCGGATCCACGTGGACATGGAGACCGACGACCTCGACGCCGAGACCGCCCGGCTCATCGCGCTCGGCGCGACCGAGGTCTCGCGCTGGCTCGAGTGCCGCACCCTGCGGGCGCCGGGCGGCCACATCGTGTGCGTGATCCCGGTGCACTCCGACCGCGCCGAGTTCGAGGCCGCGGCAACGGTCTGGGAGTGAACGTGCCGTGCGGCGGGTCCGGCGGGCACGCCGACCGTGCGCTGCGGGTCTGGGATTGGGCCCCCGGATGCAAGCGTGCGCCCGGGGTACGACAGTTCTGCGGCGGCCTGGGCTCGAATCCGGTGTGATTCAGGCCGCTTCGAGCGCGATGGCCTCGTGGAACCGCTTGAGGGCCGAGCCGACGCCCCATTGGGCCGCAAGGGCTTCGACCCGCTCGGGGTCCTTCGGGGCCTTCGGCAGGGTCGCGTCGATCAGGGGGACGTCGACGTCGGCGACCACGGTGGACGCCCTGACGGCCTTGTCGAGGTAGTCGGCCGCTTCGGTGATCGCCTTGCGCTGGCGCTCGGGCAGGTCCGACCCGTCCTCGGCCGCGGCGGCCTTCAGGCCCGCGATGCCGCCGAACGTGTTCACCAGCGTGACGGCGGTCTTCGCGCCGATCCCCTTGACACCCGGCAGGCCGTCGGACGGGTCGCCGCGCAGGACCGCGAAGTCCACGTAGTGCGCCGGGGCGACGCCGAACTTCGTCGCGACGGCCTCCCCGTCGAACAATTCTGCTTTAGATATCCCGCGCGCGAGGTATACGACTTTGCGGTCGCGCTCGTCGTCGACGAGCTGGAACAGGTCCCGGTCGCCGGTGACCACGACCACCGGCTCCGCGGTGCGCGCCGCCAGCGTCGCGATGACGTCGTCGGCCTCGAACTGCGGATGCGTCGCCGTCGCGATGCCCAGGGCCGGCAGCAGCGCATCGATCGCCGCGACCTGGTCGTCCAGGCCCTCCGGGGTGTCCTCGGAGCCGTCCGGCAGTGCCCGCGCGGCCTTGTACCCGGGCAGCAGCTCGATCCGCCACTCCGGCCGCCAGTTCCCCTCCAGGCAGCACACCATGCCGGTGGGCTCGTGCTTGCGCGCCAGCACGGCCAATCCGTCGAAGAACCCCCGCACCGCACCCGAGCGCCGCCCGTCCGGGGCCTTGATCGAGGAGGGGAGCCCGTAGTAGGCGCGGTACCACAGCGAGGCGGCGTCGATGAGCATCAGCATGCCCACCACTGTCTCATGACTGTGCACATTCGCGGTTCGCAAGCTTCACCGTGGTACGACACAGCGTGAGAACGCCGATTCGACCGCTTGATTTAGTGCGAAACCTGCCACATTCTTCACCGGCTGGAACAACGATGGGAGGGTCCGACCGGAATGATCGGCGAATCAGCGAACTATGAGGAGCCTTCAGGTGAACACCAACGCCCGCCGCGCCGCCGCCGCACTGGCCCTGATCGGGACCGGTCTGGCCGCGACCGCATGCACGTCGGACTCCGGCGACGACTCCACCCTCACCGTCTGCACGAACGTCCCGTTCGAGCCCTTCGAGTACATGGACGGCAGTGAGTACGTCGGCTTCGACATGGACCTCATGCACCTCCTCGCCGAGCGCCTCGACCAGACCGTCGAGGTCGTCGAGATCGACTTCGACTCCATCGGCTCGGGCTCGGCCCTGAACGCCGGGACCTGCGACATCGCCGCCGCCGGCCTCACCATCACCGAGGAGCGCCAGGAGGCCATGGGCATGTCCGATGCCTACTACCGCGCCGACCAGGCCCTCGTCGTCCCCGCCGATTCGAGCGTCGCCGCCCTCGCCGACCTCTCCGGCCTGCGCGTCGCCGTCCAGTCCGGCACCACCGGCGAGACCTACGCCAACGACCACGCCGCCGAGTTCGGCTACGAGCCCGTCGCCTTCGAGACCATGGGCGACATCGCCTCCGCGCTCACCTCCGGCGGCGTCGACGCCTCCATCGCCGACCTCGCCACCTGGAGCGCCATGATCGCCGACACCCCCGAACTGCGGCTCGTGCAGCCCATCGAGACCGCGGAGCACTACGGCTTCGCCGTCCAGAAGGACAACACGGAGCTCCTCGACGAGGTCAACGCCATGCTCGCCGAGGCCTTCGAGGACGGCACCTACGAGGAGCTGTACGAGAAGTGGATCGGCGAGCCCTACACCGGGGACGCCGGTCAGTAGTGAGCGCCGCGACCGAAACCCCCGCACGGCGCATGACGCCGACCCAGCGGCGCCGGCTCTCGCGCGCCGTCCAGTACGCCGTCGTCGCCGCCGTCGTGATCGCGCTGGCGGTCGTGGCCGACTGGGGCCGCATCGCCGACTCCTTCTTCCAGATCGACATCGCCGCCGCGATGTTCCCCGAGGTGTGGACGCCGTTCTGGAACACGATCGTCTACACCCTGCTCGCGTTCGTGTTCGGCATGGTCGTCGGCGTCCCGATCGCGCTCATGCGCGTCTCCGACTTCGGCCCCTACCGGTGGTTCGCCACCGCCTACGTCGAGGTCTTCCGCGGCCTGCCCGCACTGCTGGTGCTGTTCCTCGTCGGCTTCGGCGTGCCCGCGGCCTTCCCGGGCATCCAGTACCCCGGCGGGGTCTACGGCCAGGTCGCCATCGGCCTGGGCCTCACCTCCTCTGCCTACATCGCCGAGAGCGTGCGCGCCGGCATCCAGGCCGTCCCCCGGGGACAGGTCGAGGCCGCCCGGTCGCTGGGCATGAGCCACACCCGCACCATGATCACCGTGGTCCTGCCGCAGGCCCTGCGGATCGTCATCCCGCCCTTGACGAACGAGCTCGTGATGCTCACCAAGGACTCCAGCCTCGTATTCGTCCTCGGTGTCACCACCGCGACCATGGAGCTGTCCAAGTTCGCCCGCAACGAGCTCACGTCCGAGGCCAACGCCACCCCGCTGCTCGTCGGCGGCCTGCTCTACCTGCTGCTGACCATCCCGCTCGGTCTGCTGGCCCGCCGCCTGGAGAAGCGAGGAGACACCCGATGAACACCGAAGCGACCCCGATCGTCGAGATCCAGGGACTGCACAAGCGCTTCGGCGACAACGAGGTCCTCAAAGGCATCGACCTCCAGATCGCCGAAGGCGAAGTGGTGTGCCTCATCGGCCCCTCCGGGTCCGGCAAGTCCACGCTCCTGCGCTGCGTCAACCTCCTGGAGACCCCCACCGAGGGCACCATCGTCGCGGCCGGCCACGACATGACCGCCCCCGACGCCGACCTGGACCTCGCCCGCCGCGACATCGGCATGGTGTTCCAGCACTTCAACCTCTTCAGCCACATGACGATCCTCGACAACCTCGTCATCCCGCAGGTGCGCGTCTGCAAGATCCCCAAGGCGACGGCCGTCGCCGAAGCCCGGCGGCTCCTCGCCGAGGTCGGCATCGAAGGCAAGGAGCAGGCGAAGCCCTCGCAGCTGTCCGGCGGGCAGCAGCAGCGCGTCGCCATCGCCCGCGCGCTCGCCGTCAAACCCCGCCTCATGCTCTTCGACGAGCCCACCAGCGCGCTCGACCCCGAGATCGTCGGCGAAGTCCTCTCGGTCATGAAAGGCCTTGCGGCCGAAGGCATGACAATGCTCGTGGTCACGCACGAGATGGGTTTCGCCCGGGAGGTCGCCGACCGCGTGCTGTTCCTCGACGGCGGCGTCATCGTCGAATCGGGGCCGCCCGCCGACGTCCTCGCCAACCCCAAGACCGAGCGGGCCCGCAGCTTCCTCCACCGCGTCCTGCACCCCGTCGACTGACATCATGGGAGGCATGAGCCTCCTCCAGAAGACCGGTCCCGCAACGGCTGAGCGCGTCCTGTGGCGCGGCGGCCGCGTGCTCAGTCCGACGAGTCCCGCCGCCACGGCCCTGCTCACCGTCGCCGACCGCATCACCTGGGTCGGCCCCGAAACCGACGCGCCCGCCGCCGACCGCACCGAGGACCTCGGCGGCGGCCTCGTGACGCCCGCGTTCGTCGACTCCCACGTGCACCTCACCGCCACCGGCGGCGCCCTCGCGGGCCTGCACTTCGCCGCCGACCGCTCCGCCGCCGCCGTCCTCGAGCACCTCGACGCCTTCGCCCGCACCACCCCCGCCGACACGCTCATCCTCGCCGGAGGCTGGGACGAGACCACCTGGGACGACCCCGCGCTCCCCACCGGCGAAGCGATCGAACGCGCGACCGGCGGGCGCATCGCCTACCTCTCGCGCGCCTGCGGGCACACCGGCATCGCCACGCCCCGCCTCCTCGCCGAGCACCCCGAACTCGCCGAGCACGACGGCTACGATCCCTCCGGCGTCCTCACCCGCGCCGCCCACAAGGCCGCCCGCGCCACCCTCGGCGCCCGCGTCCCCGTCAGCCAACGCCTCGCCCTCGCCGACTACGCGCTGGCCCAAGCCGCGCGCCGCGGCATCGCCGCCGTCGTCGAGCACTTCATCCCGGTCGCGGCCGACCCCTTGGGGGAGAAGGAGTTCGAGGGCCTGGTCGAACTCGGGCAGCGGCCCGGCAGCCCCTCCGTGCACGGCTGGTGGGGCGAGCTGCGCGCCGCCGCCAAAGCCCGCGACCTCGGCGCCCACGGCTGCGGCGGCGACCTCTCGGCCGACGGCTCACTCGGGGCCCGCACCGCGCTGCTGCGCGAGCCCTACCGCGACGCCGACACCCTCGGCGCCGAGTACCTGACCGCCGCCGACGTCGCCGCGCACCTCCTGGACTGCCACGAGGCGGGCCTGCCCGCCGCGTTCCACGCCATCGGCGACGGCGCGATCGCGAACGTCCTGGACGGCCTCGACGCGGTCGAACCCGTGCTCGGCCTCGACGCGATCCGCCATGCCAGGCACCGGATCGAGCACGCCGAGCTGCTCGACGCCGCGCTCATCGCCCGCATGGTCCACCACGGCGTCCACGCCTCCGTGCAGCCCGCGTTCGACGCCGCCTGGGGCGGCCCCGACGGCATGTACGCGACCCGGCTCGGGCGCGAGCGGGCCCTGGCCGCGAACCCGTTCTCCAAGCTCGCCGGCGTCGGCGTGCCGCTCGCCTTCGGATCGGACGCCCCGGTGACCGCCCTGGACCCCTGGGGCGGCGTGAGAGCCGCCGTGCGCCACCGCAACCCCGTCTCGCGTCTTCCGATGGCCGCGGCCTTCAGCGCGGCCACCAGAGGCGGCTGGAGGGCCCTGGGCATCGACGACGCCGGGGCGCTCGCCCCGCACACCCGCGCGAATTTCGCGGTGTGGGAGCTCACGGACGGGGGACTTCCGGACCTGAGCGACCCGCACGTCCCCGATCCGAAGTGCTCGATGACCGTCGCCGACGGCCAGCTGATCTGGTCGGCCGCCTGGCCAGCACCGACTCCGCGCGACCACTGACGCGAGAAAAATTGTGGGAGCAAAATTCCGACCCGGTTGACGCCATCGGCGCAGTTTGGCTTACGGTGGTCTGGTCCTCGGCGGACGACCGGAAACGGAAGCCCGCCGAACGTCGGGGGCGACTCGACTTGCTTTGCTCCCACGCAGACTGGACAAGGTGGCAGCGCGGCCGCACTGCTACCGGCGGCCAGGTCCAGATCGCGGGGGTCGGCGGAGGAAGGCGAGCCGGTCGCCGGTGGTGGACCCGCAGCAGACGCAGGAGATCCCTAGACAACAACTCGTAGACGCTCAGCCAGACGGGTGCGAGTTGGTCCGAAGATCACCAGCTGACGCGGCAGGGGACACCGGCCGTACAGGGACTGGGAGAAACCCGTGCGAGGGGCGTAGCCGGACACAGCTACGCCCCTTTGCCGTACCCGAAGTAGGCTAGAGCCCCGAAGGCGAGGCCCCCTCGCCGCCGGCCGTGGCCCGGCACCGCGTACGAGCGAGGAGCGCCCTACTTGAGCACCGTGATCGACGACGACCGCGACGCCGCCCCGGCGCCCGAGGCGACGCCTCCCGCGCCGAAGCGCCGCCCGCTCCTGCTGACCGACTCCCCCCTCGGCCGCCGTCTCACCCTCCCCGCAGCACTCCTGCTCGCCATCGCCTCCGGCCTCCTGGCCGTACTCGCCTTCCCGCCCTACGGCGCCTGGCCGCTCGCGGCCGTCTCCGTCGCCGGATTCGGCGCCGCCGTCCACCGCCGCCGCCTCCGCGGCGGCCTCGGCGTCGGCTTCGTCTACGGCATGGCGTTCTTCCTGCCCCTCCTGGCCTGGTCCTCCACGCAGGTCGGCCAGTGGCCCTGGCTGTTCCTCTGCGCGCTCGAAGCCCTCGGCATGGGCCTGCTCGGCATGTTCCTCGCCGCCTGCTCGCGCCTCATCGACACCCGCCGCTGGACCCTCGCACCCCTCACCGGCGTCGCCTGGGTCGCCGAAGAAGCCCTGCGCTCACGCCAGCCCTTCGGCGGCTTCCCCTGGGGCAACCTCGCCTTCAGCCAGGCCGAAGCGCCCACCGCCGCCGCGATCTGGCTCGGCGGCGCCCCCTTCCTGAGCTTCCTCGTCGCCCTCTCCGGCGGCCTCCTCCTCGCCGCAGGGTTCGCCCTCGCTGGGCACATTTACGGCTCGCAAGCGTCGCCGAGAGGACACTGCAACGGCCCGCAGGAGGCCCCCAGCGGCCCCCGCGCCGCCGGCCTCCGCAAGGCCGCCGCCTTCACCGCCGCCGCGGCCCTGACCGCGCTGGCCCCCCTGGCCCTGCCGCTCGACGCGACCGCCCCCGACGGCGACACCGTCAACGTCGCCGTCGTCCAAGGCAACGTCCCGCGCCTCGGCCTGAGCTTCAACGAGCAGCGCCGCGCCGTCCTCGACAACCACGTCCAGGCCACCAAGGACCTCGCCGCCGCCGTCAACGCAGGCCGCGCCGAACGGCCCGACCTCGTCATGTGGCCCGAGAACGCCTCCGACATCGACCCCCTCGCCAACGACGACGCCTACGACCTCATCAGCGAGGCCGCCACCGCCATCGGCGCGCCGATCGTCCTCGGCGGCATCGTCCACAACGACGACGGCACCCGCTCGAACATGACCATCGTCTGGGACCCCGAAGACGGCCCGGTCTACATGTACTCCAAGCGCCACCCCGTGCCCTTCGCCGAATACGTCCCCTACAAGGGCTTCTTCAGCACCGTCGCCGGCTGGATCGACCCCCGCATGTCCGAAGGGCTCGACAGCGTCGCCGGATTCGAGCACGGGCAGAACGCCGGCATCGTCGAGGTCGGCGACCACACCATCGCCGGCCTCATCTGCTTCGAGATCGCCTTCGACGCCGAGACCCGCGACTCCGTCCGCGACGGCGCCCAGCTCATGGCCGTCGGCACCAACAACGCCACCTTCGACGTCAACGAGGCCGAGCAGCAGCTCGCCATGGTCGCCCTCCGCTCCATCGAGCACGGCCGCGACGGCCTCATGGCCTCCACCGTCGGCGTCTCCGCCTTCACCGACCACGCCGGCGAGGTCTCCCAGGCCACCGAGTTCAACACCGCCGCCGTGATCCAATCGGACCTCACCCTCTCGGACCGCTCGACTCCGGCCTCCACAGTGGGTATCCTTCCTGAAGCGGTCCTCACCGGAGCGGCACTGGTGGCCCTGGCCTGCGCCATCTTGATCAACCTCAAGCACCGCCGCAGCCAGACCTAGAAAGCCGAACCCATGAGCCAGCCACCGGACCGGTGCACTGCCGGCACTGACACCAGTCCGGCCATTGTGGCCATTCCCACGTACAACGAGCGCGACAACATCGAGACCACCGTCGACGCCGCCCTCACCGGGTGCGACCGCATCGACATCCTCATCGTCGACGACTCCTCACCCGACGGCACCGGCGACATCGCCGACGCACTCGCCGCCGCCCACGACCGCGTCCACGTCCTCCACCGCCCCGAGAAGCAAGGCCTCGGCGCGGCCTACCTCGCGGCCTTCGACTGGGCCGCGCAGCGCGGCTACCGCACCGTCGTCGAAATGGACGCCGACGGCTCCCACGACCCCGCCGACCTGCCCCGACTCCTCGCCGCCCTCGACGACGGCGCCGACGTCGCCATCGGCTCCCGCTACATCCCCGGCGGCGCCGTCCGCAACTGGGCCCGCCACCGCCTCCTCCTCTCCCGCGGCGCCGGCGTCTTCACCCGCGCCATGCTCGGCATGCGCGTCAAGGACGTCACCGCCGGCTACCGCGCCTACCGCCTCGACGGCCTCCACAAACTCCAGCTCGACACCGTCAACTCCGTCGGCTACTGCTTCCAGATCGACCTCACCTGGCGCGCCGTCAAAGCCGGCTTCGACATCCGCGAAGTCCCCATCGTCTTCACCGAACGCCGCGCCGGCGCCTCCAAGATGAGCGGCGCCATCACCGTTGAGGCCCTTTGGAACGTGAGCCGCTGGGGCCTGGCCCACCGCGCACGCCAACTCAGGAACGCCTTCCGGCGTGGCAGAATCGAAGGGTGACGTACCAGCAGCCGCCCGCGCCCAAACGCGCCCCGTTCGCCTTCCGGCTCGCGCTGGCCACCTGGGTCATCGCCGAGGCCGCCGCCTTCTTCGGCCTGGCCTACCTGATCGGGTTCCTCTACACGGTCCTCATCTTCGTGGGCACCACGTTCCTCGGCGTCGCGCTCGTGGGGTACGTGGGCAAGAAGTCCTTCCGGGCCGCCCGCGACTACCTCAACTCCGGCGGCGACCCCTCCCGGGAGCCGCCGAACGGGTACGCGCTGGCCGGGGCCGTGTGCCTCATCGTCCCCGGGTTCGTCACCGACCTCATCGGCCTGCTGCTGCTCTTCCCGCCCACGCGCCTGCTCTTCCGCGGCCTCGGCCGCTGGATCGCCGCGAGCGCCCCGGTGATGCGCTTCGGCGGCGGCGACGTCATCGACGGCGAGGTCATCGGGGAGCGCAGCGCAGACGGCTCCCGAACCGGCGAGCGGGACTTCGACGCGGACGAGCCGGTCAAGTACGGGGACACGAAAAACGGGCCCAGGTCCATCGACCCGGGCCCGTGAGCCTTATCAGCGCTGAACAACCGCGCCTGTACCGCTATGCGGCTCGCTAGCGCTCGCCGCGGCGGGCGCGCATCTCCTGCAGGCGCTCGTCGAGGATCTCTTCGAGCTCCTCCATCGAGCGGCGCTCCAGCAGCATGTCCCAGTGGGTGCGCGGCGGCTTGACCTTCTTGGTCTCCGGCTCCTCGCCGTCGACCAGCTTGGCCGTCGAGCCGTCGAGACGGCACTCCCACGTCAACGGGATCTCCGCTTCGACCGCGAACGGTACCTCGAAGCGGTGCCCCTGCGGGCAGACGTAGTCGCGGGTCTGGCGCGGGGCCAGCTCCGTGTTGCGGTCAGACTCGTAGCTGACGGCGCCGAGACGGGAGCCCCTCAGCATTCTGTCGCCCATGTTCCCCTGCACTTCCTCTGGAGCATTCGCTCTGCCACACGCTCGCCGACCCGGTCAGCCCTGGGCCTGCGCATTCCGTCCCCAGCCGATCACGCCGATTCCTGGGGTTCTCGCTTCGTACAACGCCGGGACGCGGCCGGATCCTTCCCGGCACCGCCGCACCAGGGCGCCGCTGTCGCGATGCGGACCCCCAAGTGTGGCCCGGCGCCGGCGCGGCCGCCCACGGACGTCCCCTTGAAGTGTGACACAACACCGGTCGGTATCCGCGCGGTCGAGCGCGTGAGATGCCGCTCGTCCCGTTCCGTGCCCGGCAGCCGCCCTGGCAAGCGCCGTCCATCCCGGTCCGGCCGGGCAGGTGCGAACGGGGCGTGGGGGACCGGTGAACACCGAACGGGTCGCACCAGGCGTGGAGGCGCCCAGTAGGGTGTGCATCAGGCTAGACGCGTTCACTGCTCGCAAGCGTCGCCGAGAGGGAGTATTCACATGCACGTTCTTGGAATCGACTTCGGAACCTCGAACACCGTTGCGGTTCTGCGTTCGGCCGACGGACGCGTACGACCCCTGCTGTTCGACGGCGCCCCCATCCTGCCCTCGGCGGTGTACTACAACTCCGACGGGCGCATGCTGGTCGGCCGCGACGCCGAGCGCAACGCCCGCATGGACCCCGCCCGCTTCGAGCCGAACCCGAAGCGCCGCATCGACGACGGCTCGCTGTTCCTCGGCACCTCCGAGATCCCCGTGCCCCAGGTCTTCGCGTACGTGCTGCAGCAGGTCGCGCTGGAGGCCCAGCGCCAGGCGGGCCAGATGCCCGGCCAGGTCCGCCTCACCCACCCCGCCCGCTGGGGTGAGCGCCGCCGCGCCATCCTCGTCGACTCCGCGCGCCTCGCCGGGCTCCCCGCCCCGCAGCTCATCCCCGAGCCCGTGGCCGCGGCCTCCTACTTCACCTCGGTGCTCGGCACCGCCGTCCCGCCCGGGCGCTCGCTGGCCATCTACGACCTCGGCGGCGGCACCTTCGACGCCACCGTCGTGCGCCGCACCCAGACCGGCTTCGAGGTCCTCGCCGAAGAGGGTATCGGCGACATCGGCGGCCTCGACTTCGACCACGGCATCGTCGAGCACCTCGGCAAGACCTACGGCGCGTCCCACCCCGACGACTGGAAGCGCCTCCTCAGCCCCGCCGACGACCGTGACCGCCGCTACCGCCGCATGCTCTACGAGGACGTGCGCGGCGCGAAGGAGACCCTCTCGCGCACCGCGAGCGCCGACATCCACCTCCCCGCGCTGGAGGTCGACGCCCACCTCACGCGCGCCGAGTTCGAGGAGATCGCCCGCCCGCCCCTGGAGCGGACCGTCGACTGCCTCCAGCGCGCCATCCAGGCCGCCCGCATGAACCCCGCCGACCTCGTGGGCATCTTCCTCGTCGGCGGCTCCTCGCGCATTCCCGCGATCTCCCAGCTCATCCACACCAAGCTCGGTGTGCCGCCGCAGACCTTCGAGCAGCCCGAGACCGTCGTCGTCGAAGGCGCCGTGCGCGCCGCCTCCGGCCCGTCCCCGTCCGAGCAGCCCTTGACGCGCCCGACCTCGGGCGGCCCCGTCTCGCCCGCCGGGCACATGTCCGCGCCCCGCCCGCCGGTCCCGGCGCCCGTCCAGGCCCCGCAGATGCTGCCGCCCCAGACGGCCTACCAGCAGCCCGCGCAGGCCCCGCAGCAGACGTTCCAGCAGCCGCAGCACCCCGTGAAGCGGCCGCTGACGCAGGAGCCGGCGGTCCTGGTGACCGGCGCGGCCGTGATCGTCCTGATCGTCGTCTTCTTCGTGCTCCTGTCGACGATCCTCAACGGTTAGCGAGCCGCCGCGCCCGGATGCTCACCGCGAGGCGGTGAAGCCGGCGCGGCGGTTGAGCTCGCCGATCTGGCGGTCGAGCCAGTCGATCTCCGTGAGGTTCGTCGACCGGTGGATCTGCATGAGCCCCTTGCGGAACGGCGACTCCAGCCGTTCGGGGGGGATCGGCGCGCCCTGCTCGTCGAAGAACAGCTGCGCGGGCTGGTCGAGGAATTCGCGGCGGCGTGCGAGCACGAGCGCCTGCTCGCGCGGGTTCTCGAGGTGGTGCAGGAACGCGAGCAGCACGTACCACTTGTTGTCGTCGGTGATGAACCCCGCTTCGGGGTCGCGCAGCCACCGGCGCAGCTGGTCGGTGCCGTCCTGGGTGATCTCGAGCATGTGGCGCGGTGCGGCGACCGACCCGGGCGCGGTGCGCCGGGTGAGGCACTGCGCGTCCTCGAGTTTCTTGATCGTGGGGTAGAGCGTCCCGTCCGCGACCGGCCGGACGTGCCCGGCGAGGCTCGCGACCCGGTTCTTGAGGTCGTAGCCGTGGAGCGGGAAGTCCCGCAGGAATCCGAGTATGGCCATCTTCAGCATGCGTCCATTATGGCAGTAATAACAAGATATATCGACTCCGAGGTAGAATACCTCATTGTCAGTCAACGCGATCGGCGTCTTGAAGCACGAGCACGGGCTTCGCCCGCGCACTCGCCAAGAAGGACAAAGCCTCCTGTTCTCGCTGTTCAGCAAGCGAATACAGGAGGCTGGGGCAGTGCTCTCGAGGGGCGTCAGAGGATGTCGAAGAACCACAGGGCCAGATAGCCTGCGGCGGCGATGAACGCGACGACCGCCAGGAGGACGAGCCATCCGGCGGCGGCCTCCATGATGCTGGGGCGGCCGCTGTCGCCGGTCGCGGCGGCGACGGGCTCCCAGACGGTGTCGTCGATGATCCGCATGGGGGCCAGGGCTTTCGCGGGCGGGTACCAGGCGCGCGCCTGCGACTTGGCCGCGGTGCGGTTGGCGGGCTGGAGGCGGCCGCGCCGGTTGTACGCGAACAGGGCCACTTCGGACTCGTCGGCGAGGGCGGCGATCTCGGGGGCCACCGGCATGGTCGCGTAGAGGCGGCGCTTGCGGTCGGGGGAGCCGGTGCCGACGATCATCGGGATGTCCGCGGCCGTGATCGCCAGGCCGGGGGACTTGGCGGCGACCACGGACTTCGTGGACTCGAGCGTCGCCTCCCACTGCGGGCTGCCGATGACCTCGCCTTCGACCTTGTCGAGGTGCTTGAGGTGGGCCTGGACGAGGCTCAGGAGCGCAAAGGTCTGCGGCGGCACATCGGACGGCATGTTCATGAATGGAAGTGTCACATACGGTCGCGGGTCGTCCGCGACCGTGCTTCTGGAAGGCGTGGTTCAGAAGGGGTCGATCTCGGCCCCGAGCAGATGGAGCCGCTGGGCGAGCTGCTCGTAGCCGCGGTGGATCACGTCGACGTGCCGCAGCTCCGAGGTGCCCTGCGCGCGCAGCATCGCGAGCAGGAGCACCACGGCCGGCCGCAGCGCGGGCGGGCAGACGACGTCGGCGCCGGTCCACTGCACCGGGCCCTCGACCTGGAGCCGGTGCGGGTCGAGCAGGCGCACCTTCGCGCCGAGCCGGTTGAGCTCGGTCAGGTAGATCGCGCGGTTCTCGTACACCCAGTCGTGGATCAACGTCTCGCCCTCGGCGCAGGAGGCGATGAGCGCGAAGAACGGCAGGTTGTCGATGTTGAGGCCCGGGAAGGGCATCGGGTGGATCTTGTCCGCCGCCGCGCGCAGCGGCGAGGGGTGGACGGTGAGGTCGACGAGGCGGGTGCGGCCGTTGGCGGCCAGGTACTCGGCGCTCCTGGAGTACGCGAGCCCCATCTCCTCGGCGAGGGCGAGTTCGATCTCGACGAACTCGATGGGGGTGCGGCGCACGGTGATCTCGGATTCGGTGACGATCGCGGCGGAGACGAGGCTCCAGGCCTCGATCGGGTCCTCGGCGGGTGCGTAGTCCACGGGCGTGTCGATCGCGGCGCGGCCGTAGACGGTGAGGGTGGTGGTGCCGACGCCGTCGATGCGTATGCCGAGCTTCTCGACGTACCAGCACAGGTCCTGCACCTGGTAGTTGCAGGAGGCGTTGCGGATGACGGTGACGTCGGGGAAGCGGGCGGCGGCCATGATCGCGTTCGCGGTCACGGTGTCGCCGCGTTCGGTCAGGACGATCGCGCCGGGCGGTTCGACGTGCTCCTTGACGGTGGCGCGGTAGCCGCCGTGCGAGCGCTCGACCGAGAGCCCGAAGCGGCGCAGCGCGGCGAGGTGGGGTTCGACGGTGCGGTCGCCCAGCTCGCAGCCGCCGGCGAAGGGCAGCTCGAACTCGGGGTAGTCGTGGAGGAGCGGCCCGAGGAACATGATGATCGAGCGGGTGCGGCGGGCCGCTTCCGCGTCGATGCGGGTGAGGTCGAGGCGTTCGGGCGGCTGGATGCGCAGGTCGCCTTCGGGACTGAGCCATTCGTGCTCGACGCCCATGGAGTCCAGGACCCGCAGGATGCGGTTGACCTCCTCGATGCGGGCGACGTGCCGGAACACCGTGGGGCCGCGGTTGAGGAGGCTGGCGCACAGGAGCGCGACCCCGGCGTTCTTGGAGGTCTTCACGTCGATCGACCCGGTCAGGGCGGTGCCTCCGCGCACGCGCAGGTGCCGGGGGCCGGTGGGCGCGGACTCGCCGCCGTAGTCGAACATTCGCTCAGCGTAACGGAGTTCAGTGTCCAGTAGGGTCGATCACGTTCACTGGTTACCCCAGCTCAGCACCGGTGTGCGGTGACCCGCCGCAGGTCAGGCCTCTGCTTCGGGGAGCGGCCCGATGCCTTCCGCGGCGCGTACCTGCTCGTTCAGCAGCTCCATGACGGCCGCGACCGAGGGGCGCCGCGCGCCTCCGCGCAGTGTCACGGCCTGGAAGTGCCGGAACGGCGTGAACGGCCCGGAGACGGGGACGCGCACCAGGTCGAGGTGGTGGGGGAGGTCCACAAGGCGGGGAATGAGCGCGACGCCCATCTTGTGGGCGACCATGACGGCGATGACGTTCCATTCGCGCGCCTCGCCGGTGACGGTGGGCCGGAATCCGGCGTTCGAGCAGGCGGTGAGCACGTGGCGGCGGTGCATGGACCCGGGCACGCCGATGATCCACGGTTCGCGCTCGAGTTCGCGCAGGTCGACCGCTTCGCTGCCGGCGCACCAGTGGCCGCCGGGAACGACGAGGTCGAACGGGTCGTTGAAGACCGTCTGCGCGTCGAAGCGGATGTCCTCGGGCGGCGGGTTGTCAGGCGTCGCCTCGACGAGCGCGAGGTCGCCCTCCCCGGCGAAGAGCAGGTCGAAGCTCTCCGAGGCCTCGGCCTCGCGCAGCCGCAGCTCGAGCGCGGGGTACCGCTCGCGGGCGGTGTCGACCAGCGGCGCGAGCAGTGTCGCGATGGCGGTGGGGAACCCGCACAGGCGCAGCATTCCGGACGGCTCGCCTTCGGTGGCCTGGAGTTCGGCCTCGGCCAGGCGCCACATCGCCTCGATGGCGTCGATGTGGGCGATGAGGACCTGCGCCGCCGAGGAGAGCCGCACACCGCGCCCGACCGGTTCGAGGAGCGGCACCCCGAGGTCCTTGGAGAGCAGCCGGATCTGCTGCGACGCCGCTGAAGTGGACATGTGCAGGGCTTTCGCCGCGCCGGAGACGGTGCCGTGGTGGGCGATCGCCCGCAGCACGTGCAGTCTCCTCAGATCGATCAAGGTGTGGTTCCAATCGCTTAAGCGTTCGCTTCACGATGAGTTTCGCAAACTAGCGTCACCGAGGTGTTGTAGCCCGGACGATTGGGACCTTAACCTCGTATTGAGCGTGAGAACAGTGCGCGAATGCCGCCGCGGGCGGTATCGGCCGGCGCTCATCCCTGGAACGAAACCCGAAGCCCTGTAAGGAGGACGCGGTCATGCAGTGCTGCCCGTTTTGCGGCTGGCCCGACGACGATCCGGTGACGACCGTGTCCCGGCATCGCAGCGCCTCGGGCATGACGGTGTGGACGCGGTGCATCTGCGGATCGCTCCAGACGCGCGTCCTGCGCGGAGGGGTCTCGGAGGTCTGCGCGCGGAGCAGACCGAGCGGCCATCCGGCCGCGACCCTGTAACCCCTCGGTCCTCCTCCTCTCTCCTTGACGCCACCGCGCCATCGCCGGCGCGGGGCACCTCCCTGCCTGCCTTCGTTCTCTCGAGGATTTCCCATGCACGACTTCGACCTCCGCATCATGTTCCAGATCATCGGTGCGCTCCTCTACATCACGAACTTCCTGCTCCTGCAGACCCACCGCATCCACGCGACCAAGCCGGCCTCGCTGCTCCTGGTCATCTCGGCCTGCTCGATCCTGCTCACCGCCGCGATCATCGGCCACGACTGGGGCCTCATCCTCCTCGAGGGCACCTGGCTGTTCCTGGTGACCACGACCTTCGCCATCCGGCAGCGGTCGGCCCGCCGCCAGGCGGTCCTGGAGCGCGAGGCCGCCGAATCGGCCGTGGCGCCGATCCGCTCCGCCCCGGTCGCCGAGCCGGTGCCGGCGCCTGTGGTGCGCGAGCGCGAACTGGCGGGCGCCGCCGCGTAGCGGCCGGCGCCGGTTAGGCTCGGGGCGTGGCAATCCGAGTGCTGATCGCAGACGACCAGGAGATGGTCCGGGCAGGGTTCCGGGCCATCATCGACGCCCAGCCCGATATGGAAGTGGTGGCCGACGCCCCTGACGGGGTGGTCGCGGTGTCCGAGGCGCGGCGGCTCAAGCCCGACGTGTGCCTCTTCGACATCCGGATGCCGCGCCTGGACGGGCTCGAGGCGACGCGCACGCTGCTGGCCGGGGCGAACGGCACCGGTCCGCGGATCGTGGTCGTCACGACGTTCGACACGGACGAGTACGTGTACGGCGCGCTGCGTTCGGGTGCGACGGGGTTCCTGCTCAAGGACTCCGGGCCCACGCTGCTGGTCGAAGCGGTCCGTGCCGCGGCGAGCGGTGAGTCGCTCATCTCCCCGTCGGTGACGGTGCGTCTGCTCGAGCGGCTCACTGAGCCCGTTCCGGAGGGGCCCAAGGCCTCGCATGTGCTGACCGAGCGCGAGTTGGACGTGGTCGAGCTCGTGGCGCGCGGTAAGACGAACGCCGAGATCGCTGAGACGCTGTTCGTCTCGGTCTCGACGGTCAAGACGCACCTGGAGGCGGTTCGCGCGAAGCTCGGGGTCCGCAACCGCGTGGGCATCGCGGCGTGGGCCTGGGAGCACGGCGTCGTGGGCTGAGGATGCGCACCCTCGCCGTCGCCAGTTCGGAGACCGAGACCGTGGTCAACGGGTCCCGGTTCATCTGCACGCTGTACCGGGTGGCCTCCGATGCGGAAGCGCGCGAACGCATCGGCGCGCATCGCCGGGCCAACTGGGAGGCGACGCACAACTGCACCGCCTATGTCCTGGACGACGGCAAGTCGGCCCGTTCGAGCGATGACGGCGAACCGGCCGGGACTGCCGGCGTGCCGATGCTCGAGGTGCTGCGCGGGCGCGGCCTGACCGATGTGCTCGCCGTCGTCACCCGTCACTTCGGCGGGGTGAAGCTCGGCGCGGGCGGGCTCGTGCGGGCTTACGGCGCGGCCGTCTCGGCTGCGGTCGATGCCGCCGGGACCGTCGAGCTCGCGCATTGGCAGCGCCTGACGGTGCGGGTGGAGTACGGGGTGGCCGGGAGTCTCGAGGGGCTGCTGCGGCTGCGCGAGGACGTGCGCCTGGTGCACGTCGAGTTCGGTGCCGAGGTGGTGTTCGATCTGGCCTGCTCGGACGTGGAGCTGCTGGTCGACTGGCTGGCGTCCCAGTCCGCGGGCGCGGCGGAGGTGGAGCCTGCGGGGACGTTCCGGGTGGAGTTGTAACATGCAGGTTGTGACCGATAACAAGACTGCCTTCGAGCTGCCGAACCCCTTCATCCTCGAACGCGCCGATCCCCAGATCACCCGGCACACCGACGGACGGTACTACTTCACCGCCACGGTCCCGGCCTACGACCGGATCGTGCTGCGCGGCGCCGACACCCTCCTCGGCCTCCGCGACGCCGAGGAGACCACCATCTGGGTCCAGCACCCCGAAGGCCCCATGGGCTCCCACATCTGGGCCCCGGAGCTGCACTGGATCGACGACGCCTGGTACGTCTACTTCGCCGCCGGCGAGGCCGAGTCGGCCACCGCCGACGTCTGGCGCATCCGCATGTACGTCCTGGAGAACCGCAACCCCGACCCGCTGGCCGGGGAGTGGACCGAGAAGGGCCAGATCCAGACCCCGATCGACTCGTTCTCCCTCGACGCGACCACCTTCGCCCACAACGGCGCCCGCTACCTGTGCTGGGCCCAGCACGACCCGGGCCTGGAAGGCTCGAACACCAGCCTGTTCCTGGCCGAACTCGCGAACCCCTGGACCATCAAGGGCGCGCCCGTCGAGCTCTCCCGCCCCGAACTGCCCTGGGAGACCATCCGCTTCGCCGTCAACGAGGGCCCCTACGCCATCGTGCGCAACGGCAAGGTCTTCATCACCTACTCGGCCTCCGGCACCGGCGCCGAGTACTGCATGGGCCTGCTCAGCGCCGACGCCGACGCGGACCTCCTCGACCCCGCCTCGTGGACCAAGCACCCCGAGCCCGTCTTCACCACCAGCGCGGCCAACGGCATCTACGGGACCGGCCACAATGCGTTCACCGTGGACGAGGACGGGAACGACCTGCTGGTCTTCCACGCGCGCGCGTACGAGGAGATCGTCGGGGACCCGCTCGACAACCCGGACCGGCACTGCCGGGTGCAGCCGTTCGGTTGGAACGAGGACGGGACGCCCGATTTCGGGGAGCCCCTGCCCGAGAACTAGTCGTCGGTGCTGCGGCGCAGCTTCTTGACGTCGGAGCGGCGGCGCTTGTCTTCCAGGCGCCGCCGTTTCGCGCCTTTGGAGGGTTTCCTGTCTTTGCGCGGGGGCGGTGGTGCGGCGATGGCGCGGCGGATGAGTTCGGCGAGGCGTTCTTGGGCGGCTTCGCGGTTGCGCAGTTGGGAGCGGAACTCGGAGGCGGCGATGACGACCGTGCCGTCGACGAGTCGGTCGCCGAGGCGGGCGAGTGCCCGTTCGAGGAGTGCGGGCGGCAGGGTTTTCGTGCCTGTCAGGTCGAATACGAGTTCGACGCGTGAGTCGGTGGTGTTGACGCCTTGGCCGCCGGGTCCTGAGGATCGCGAGAAGCGCCACCGCAGTTCGCTGTCGGGGATGGCGATGGTCTCGGTGATCTGGACGGGCATGGCGGTCTCTCAGTGGTCGAGGGCGGTGCGGGCCCAGCGGGCGAGCATGTCGAAGATCGGGCGGCGCCGTGCGAGTACGGCGGCGTCTTCGGCGGTGTCGTAGTCGGCGCTGGCGATCGGTCGGCCTGCGGCGAGGCGGGTGAGCATCGCCGGGGCGAGCCAACAGTACTTGGCGGCGCCGGTGGCGGCGATGGCTTTTCGCGTTGCGTTGTGCTCGGGGTGCCCGGTTTCGGCGAGTCCGGTGAGGTAGGCGTCGGTGATCGCGGCTTCGGTCTCGGCGAGGTGTTCGACGGGTTGGAGGCCGTCGAAGAAGGTGTCGGCGATGAGGTTCGCGATGTCTTCGCCGATGGCGCCGCGGCCGGTGAAGGACCAGTCGAGGAGGACGGGTTCGCTGCCGCGCTGGATGAGGTTCATGGGCCATACGTCGAGGTGGCAGAGGGTGTGCGGGAGGTGCTCGGCGATGGTGAAGAGGTCGTTGCGGCGTTCCCAGATCAGGCGCAGGCCTTCGCGGGTGTCGCGCGGCCAGTGGGCGGCTGCGGTCGGGTGGTCCCAGGGGACGCCGGGATAGTCGCGGCGGCCTGCGTATTGGCGGAGGAAGCGGCGCGAGTGCCAGGGCTCTTCGGGGTTGTCGCGGTGCAGCCCTTGGGCAACGCCGAGGCGGCGGGCGAAGTCGGCGAGCATCGGGGCGGTCCAGTGGCGGCCGTGGACGCCGTCGACGGCTTCGAGCCACAGTTCGCGGCTGCCGTCGGGGCGTTCGCCTGCGGCGAGGAGTGCGGGCGCGCCGATCCCGGCCGTCGCGCCGTAGCTCGCGGCGAAGCCGGTCGTGTAGGCGAGGTGTTCGCGCCGCCAGTAGTTCCAGTGCCGCGGGTCGTCCGAGGGCTCCCAGTGCTCGAAGCCGCCGCCGTTGGGCGTGAGGTGCTTGAGGATCGCGTCCCCGCCGGGGCCGGAGACCCGCCAGATGCCGCCGGTGGCCTGGTTGCCGGTGTTGTGCTGGAGTGCGGTGGCGGTGTGGACCGGGGTGCCGATGGGGGAGTGGAGCGGGTCGGTGAGCACGGGCCGATTCTGCCATTCGGCGGTCATGTGCGGTCGATGGCGGTCCAGGCGGGCGGCTTCGTCGCCGGTGCAGTGGGTTGTCGCGGCGGCGATGCTACCGACTCCTCGGTTCCCTTGTGGTCCAGTGTTAGTCGGTGAAGTCCTCGATGGTCATGACGACGGTGCCGGTCTCGTCGGAGGCGTCGAGGTCGACCTTGAAGAGCATGGCCCAGTCCTTGTCGCCGGCCGGGTCGTCGATGGTCTGGCGGACGGTCCAGGTGCGGCCCTGCTTGGTGATGTCGAGGTATTCGTTGCCGCGGGCGGCGCCGGCGGTGCCGATGTCGTCGTGGGCTTGGAAGTAGCGTTCGAGGGCGGCGTCCCATTTGGAGGCGGGCCAGCCGGTCTCCAACGCGGCCAGGGCTTCGACGCGGTCGGCGGCGGCGAGTTCGACGTGGCGGAACGCGGCGTTGCGGACGGCGATGGTGAAGGCCCGGTCGTTGTCGGTGAACGCCCGGGCGGGGCGGCCGGTGTCGAGGTTCTCGTCCTCGGCGGGGTTGGTGAGCTGCTCCCACTCGTTGATGAGGGAGGAGTCGGTCTGGCGGATGGTCTCGCCGAGCCAGGCGGTGAGGTCGTCGAGTTCGGCGCCGCCGGCGCCTTCGGGGAGGGTCTGGATGAGGGCCTTGTAGGCGCTGGAGAGGTAGCGCAGGAGGAGGCCTTCGCCGCGCTGGATGCCGTAGAGGCCGATGTACTCGCCGAAGGTCAGGCGGCCCTCCCAGATCTCGCGGAGGATCGACTTGGGTTCGAGCTGGTAGTCGGCGGCCCACGGGTGGCTGGTCCGGTAGGCGGCGAAGGCGTCGTCGAGGAGTTCGGCGAGCGGCTTCGGGTAGTCCACTTCGGCGTCTTCGAGCTGGTTCATGCGGTCGTAGTAGTCGAGGCCGTCGGCTTTCATGGCCTCGATCGCGGCGCCCTTGGCCTTGCTGCGCTGGGCGGCGAGGATCTGGCCGGGGCCCTCCAAGGTGGCCTCGACGATGGAGACGACGTCCATCGGGTACGTGTCGGATTCGGGGTCGAGCAGTTCCAGGGCCGCGAGGGCGAACGGGGCGAGCGGCTGGTTGAGCGCGAAGTGGTCGGGCATGTCGACGGTGAGGTCGACCTTGCCGTCCTCGATGAGGATGATCCCGGCGTCGCGGAGGGTGCGGGCGATGGTGAGCGCGGTGCGGGCCATCTTCAGCTGGGTGGCGCGGTCGGCGTGGGAGTCCTCGATGAGGGTGCGCACGTGCTGGAACGTGTTGCCGGGGCGGGCGAGCAGGTTGATGAGCATCGCGTGGGTCATGCGCATGCGCGACTGGAGCGGTTCGGGCGGTGCCTCCGAGAGCGCGGCGAAGGTCTCGTCGGACCAGCCGACGAAGCCCTCGGGGGGCTTCTTCTTCGCCATCTTCTTGCGCTTCTTGGGGTCGAGGCCGAACTTCTGCATGGCCTTCTCGTTCTCGATCACGTGCTCGGGGGCTTCGCAGACGACGAAGCCCTCGGTGTCGAACCCGGCGCGGCCGGCGCGGCCGGCGATCTGGTGGAACTCGCGGGAGCGCAGGCGGCGGGTGCGGCGGCCGTCGTACTTGGTGAGGCCGGTGAACAGGACGGTGCGGATGGGGACGTTGATGCCGACGCCGAGCGTGTCGGTGCCGCAGATGATCTTGAGCAGGCCCTGCTGGGCGAGGCGTTCGACCAGGCGCCGGTACTTGGGGAGCATGCCGGCGTGGTGGACGCCGATGCCGGAGCGCACGAGCCGGGCGAGGGTCTGCCCGAACTTGGTGGTGAACCGGAACCCGCCGAGGGCCGTGCTGATGGCGGCCTTGGCGTCCTTGTCGACGAGGTTGAGGCTCGAGAGGGCCTGCGCGGTGTCCAGGGCGGCGGCCTGCGTGAAGTGCACGATGTACGCCGGTGCCCGGTTGTTGTCGACGAGGTTCTCGACGGTCTCGTGCAGCGGGGTCTTGCGGTACTCGTAGTGCAGCGGCACGGGCCGGGTCGCGGAGGCGATGAGCGCGGTCTCGCGGCCGGTGCGGCGGGTCAGGTCGGTCTGGAAGAACTCGGTGTCGCCGAGGGTGGCGGACATGAGCGTGAACTGGGCGCGGTGGAGCTCCAGGAGCGGGACCTGCCAGGCCCAGCCGCGGTCGGGCTCGGCGTAGAAGTGGAACTCGTCGGCCACGACCGAGTCGCAGTCGAGGGCGGCGCCTTCGCGCAGGGCGAGGTTGGCGAGGATCTCGGCGGTGCAGCAGATCAGCGGCGCGTCGGGGTTGACGGCGGCGTCGCCGGTGAGCATGCCGACGTTCTCGTGCCCGAACTGCTCGCACAGCTCGAAGAACTTCTCGCTCACGAGCGCCTTGATCGGCGCGGTGTAGAAGGAGGTGCGCTGGTTGGCGAGCGCGTTGAAGTGCGCGGCGGCGGCGATGAGGGACTTGCCGGAGCCGGTGGGGGTGCTGATGATGGTGTTCTGGCCGGTGCAGATGGCCAGGAGGGCCTCTTCCTGGTGCTCGTAGAGGACGATCCCGGTGTCGTCGGCCCATTGTGCGAAGGCCGTGTAGACGTCGTCGGGTTCGGGCGTGTTCGAGGACGGCAGGTAGTCGATGAGGCTCACGGGGTTCAATGGTGCCCGTTCGCTCTGCCGGCCGGCGAGCCGGGGCTCCTAGTGGTCGTAGGTCACCAGGACGGGGGCGTGGTCGGACCAGCGCTGGTCGTGGGTGGGGGCGCGGTCGACCCAGGCTTTGGTGGCCTTGGCGGCGAGGGCGCTGGTGGCGACGTGGAGGTCGATGCGCCAGCCGGCGTCGTTGTCGAAGGCGCGGCCGCGGTAGGACCACCAGGAGTAGGGGCCGTCGACGCCGGGGTTGAGGGCGCGGACGACGTCGACGAAGGTGCCGGTGGCGTAGAGGTCGGTGAGCCAGGCGCGTTCGCCGGGGAGGAAGCCGGCGGTCTTCTTGTTGGACTTCCAGTTCTTGAGGTCGGCTTCGGCGTGGGCGATGTTCCAGTCGCCGCAGACGAGGAGTTCGCGGCCTGCGGCTCGGGCTTTCTTGGCGGCTTCGGCGAGGTAGGCGGCGAAGACGGCCATGAAGCGTTCCTTCTCGACCTGGCGGGGGGTGTCGGTCTCGCCGGAGGGGAGGTAGAGGCTGGCGACGGTGAGGCCGGGGAGGTCGACTTCGGCGTAGCGGCCGTGGTCGTCGAATTCGGTGGCGCCGGTGAAGCCGCTGAAGCCGGTGCGGGCGGCTTCGGGCGGGGTGCGGGTGAGGACGGCGACGCCGGCGCGGCCTTTGGCGACGGTGGAGGGGGCGACGTGCCAGTGCCAGCCGGCGGCTTCGAGGACTTCGGCGGGGATCTGGTCGTGGGCGGCGCGGACTTCTTGGAGGAGCACCACGTCCGCTTCGGTCTGCTCGAGCCAGGGGATGATGCCCTTCTTGGCCGCGGCTCGGATTCCGTTGACGTTGGCGGTGGCGATGGTGCGCATCGGCCCAGCCTAACGCGGGCGGGGGTGGTCGTCCGGTCGCGGCGCGGCGGGTTGTGGTGAAGGTCGGGCGGCCAGGGAGCCGGGAGGGGCGTGGGGACCCCATAGACTGCTGGCATGACTTGGGAGGCGGGCGTGCGGGTGCGCGGGGGCGGTGCGTGGGTGCGGGGTGTCGCGGCCGTGCTGGCGGTGGTCTGCGCGGTGCTGGCGGCGCCTCCGGCGGTGGCGGCGGCCGAGGAGGACGAGGCCGCGGGGATCATCGTGCTGGGCGTGCCGGGGCTGGCGTGGACGGACATCGACGCGTCGGTGACGCCGAACATGTGGGCGATGGCGGGTTCGGGTGCGTCGGCGTCGATGAGTGTGCGCACGATCGGGTCGTGGACGTGTCCTGAGGCGGGCTGGTTGAGCCTGGGCGCGGGTGAGCGGGCGGGTGGTGCGGCGCCGCGCGATGCGCAGTGCGCGGCGCAGTCGCGGTTGCAGGCGCCGGTCGAGGACGGTGCGGGCTGGTCGGTCGAGGACTGGCAGGCGCTGGTCGATGCGAACGAGTCGTTCAACTACGGGGCCCGGTTGGGGTCGCTGGCCGATGCGGTGGCGGCGATGGCCGCGGAGCAGGAGGCGGCGGCGCTGGAGGCCGAGGCCGCCGGTGAGCCGGTGGTGGCGCCCGATCCGGGGGCGTGCGTGGCGGGCATCGGTGACGGTGCGGCGCTGGCGGCGGCGGACACGGCGGGCCGGATCGCGTTCTGGGGGCCGGATCTGGGGTCGCTGGGCGCGGCGATGGGCGTGTGCGATGTGGTGATCGTGGATCCGGGTGTGGTCGTGGGCGACACGGCCGACGAGGCGCCGGACACGAGCACGGACTATGACCAGTTGGGTGAGGACGACATCGGTGTGGGCTCGGATGAGCCGACCGGGGCGCTCGACGAGGGCGAGATCGAGCCGGAGGCGGCGTCGGTGCGCGAGCGCGCGGCCGCGGAGGCGGATGCGGCGGTGGGCGAGGTGCAGGCGGCGCTGCCGGAGGACTGGCGGCTGCTGGTCGCGGGCGTCTCGGATGCGTCGGCGCCGTCGGCGCTGCACCCGGTCCTGTATTCGGGTGCGGGCGTGGAGGCGGGTGCGTTGACGTCGGCGACGACGGGCCGCGACGGGTACGTGCAGCTGGTGGACGTGTCGGCGACGGCGCTGGGGGCGATCGGCGCGGGCGTGCCGGCGACGGTGGCCGGGGCGCCGATCCAGGTGCTGCCCGATGCGACGCATTCGAGTGCGTCGGCGGTCGCGCGCGGCATCGACGAGACCGCCGCGTCGCAGTCGGTGATCGCCGTGAGCTTCGTGTTCTACTCCGTGCTGTCCGCTCTCGGCGTGATCGCCGTGGCGGCGGCGGTGTGGCTGCTGTGCGGGCCGGACCGGTTCCGGGGCCTGGCGCGGACGGTGTGCCTGGCGGTCGCCGCGATGCCGGTGGCCGGGGTCGCCGCGGGCATCCCGCCCTGGTGGCGGGCCGGGGAGCCGACGCTCGCGTTCTGGGCGCTCATCGCCGCGGGCATGGCGGTGCTGACCGTGGCGGCGTCGCTGCCGTGGACGCGCCGGGGCGCGCGCCCGCTGCTGGTGATCGCCGGGACCGCGGCGCTGCTCATCGCGGTGGACCAGGTCTCGGGCGCGACCTGGCCCCTGCACACCCCGATGGGGTACACCGCGCAGGCCGGGGCGCGGTTCACCGGACTGGGGAACTACGCGTTCGCGGTGTTCGCGGCCGCGGTGATCCTGCTCGTCGCGTTCCTGCCGTGGCGGGGCCGGGCCCGCGTGTGGGGGCCGGTGGCGATCGGGGTGTGCGCGGTCGTGATCGTCGGCGCCCCGAACCTCGGGCGCGACATGGGCGGGACGCTCACGCTGGTGGCCGCGGGCATCCTGTGCTGCTGGAAGCTGTGGGGCCGCAAGCTCACGGTCAAGGCGGTGATCCTCGCCGGCGTCATCGCGTTCGCGGTGTTCGCGATCGGCGGGTTCCTGGACTATCTGCGCCCCCAGGAGGACCAGACCCATCTGGGCCGGTTCGTCGGGTCGGTCCTGGACGGGACCGCGGCGAACATCCTCATCCGCAAGGCCGATGCGGCCATCGGCACTATCGGGCGGCCGCTCACGTGGCTGTCGCTGGCGGCGCTCATCGGCGCGATCGTGATCTGGCGCCGGCGCGCCCCGGTCCGCACTGACGAAGTGGCCGCCGCTGTGATCGGGTTGAGCGCCGTCGCGGTCCTGGGCGCGGTCGTCAACGACTCCGGGATCGCCGTCACGGGGTTCGCCACCGCGATCGGCTTCGGCCTCCTGGCCGTCACCGTCGGGCCCCGTACCGACCGTGCGCGACCGGCCACACGGGACCCTGCCGCAGCTGCTCCTACCAGCAGGAACTGACCCGCGGACCCCGGGTCCGCCGAGTGCGGACCCGGCGGCGGGTAGGGTGAGGCCCATGCGCGTGGCCACGTGGAACATCAACTCGCTCAAAGCCCGCCTCGAGCGGCTCATCGGCTGGCTCGAGACCGCCGAGCCCGACGTGGTCTGCCTCCAGGAACTCAAGTGCGCCGACGCCGACGTGCCGATCGAGGCGATCAGTGCCGCCGGGTACGAGACCGCGTCGTGGGGCCTGGGCCGCTGGAACGGTGTCGCGATCCTGTCGCGGGTCGGCATCGCGGACGTGCGGCGGGGCATCACCGATCAGCCGGTCTTCGGTGACGAGGCCGAACCGCGGGCGATCACCGCGACCTGCGGGCCGGTGCGCGTCCAGTCGCTCTACATTCCCAACGGCCGGGACGTGGCCGACCCGCATTTCCCGTACAAGCTCGCGTTCCTCAAGGCCCTCGCCGCGGACGTCAAGGACGACGCCGCCGGCGCGCGGCCGTTCGCCGCCCTCGGCGACTTCAATATCTGCCCTACCGACGATGACGTCTGGGATGTCGACGAATGGCCGGGCACGACGCACACCACGCAGGACGAACGCGATGCCCTCGCGGCCGTGCAGGCCGCGGGGCTCGTCGACGTCTACCCGCGCCCCCTCAAGCACGCGCAGCCGTTCACGTTCTGGGACTACCGCAACCTCGACTTCCCGAAGAACCGCGGCCTGCGCATCGACCTGGCGCTGGCCAACCCCGCTTTCAAGGCGGCGGTGACCGACGCGTACGTCGACCGCAATGAACGCAAAGGCAAAGGCGCCTCCGACCACGCCCCCCTTGTGGTCGACCTCGACCTGTAAACCCGGCCGCCGCCCAGCCAGGACGGCGGCCCGACCCTCCGGAAGTAGACCTCCACCCGTGCGCAGCAAGCAGATCCTCTCCGTAGTAGTCCTCGCCGTCCTCGTGGCGTTCTTCCCGGTGCCGGCCGCGGCCGACCCCGATGAGGAGACCCTCGAGTCCGATCTGGCCGAGGCCATCGACAAGGTCGCCGACGCCGAGGACGCGGTCGAGGCCGCCAACGGGCGCGCCGACGAACTGGAACAGCAGATCGCCGATACGCAGGCGCTGTTCGACGAGCTCACCGTCGACCTCAACGAGTACGCGGTGTACCTCCACACCGAGGGGGAACTGCAGACCACCAACGCGATCCTGTCCTCCGAGAACAGCCGTGACCTGGTCGACGCCATGACCTACACCGGGTTCCTCGGTGGCGAGCGGGCCGCGCTCATGGACGAGGCCGGGGCGCTGCTGGACGAGCTGGAAGCCCAGCGCGATGCGCACGCCGACGAGGTCAAGGCCGCGGAGGACGCCCTCGAGGACGCCCAGAAAGCGGCCGACGAGCTTGAGGACCAGTTGGAGGACCTCCGCGCCGAGGAGGCCGCCGGCCCCGGCTCGGACGGCGGTGCTCCGGCCGCCGAAGGGTACGGGGGCGACGGCGGCGGCTGCACCGAGGACGACCCGACCACCGACGGCTGCCTGACCCCGCGCACGCTCCACATGTACAACGAGACGAAAGAGGCCGGCTTCGACCACTACGTGTCCTGCTACCGCTCCGGCGGCAGCGGTGAGCACCCGCTGGGCCGCGCCTGCGACTGGGCCGCCGACGAGTCGGGGTTCCAGAACGAGGACGCGACCGGTTCCGACAAGGACTACGGGGACCGGCTCGCCGCCTGGTACGTGAACAACGCCGACAGCCTCGGCGTCGAGTACGTCATCTGGTACCACGAGTTCTGGTCCTCCTCCTCGGGCTGGCGCTCCTACACCGGGGGCAACGGCGACCCCGCCTCTGACCACACCAACCACGTCCACGTCTCCATGCGTTAGCAGGACGAGCCGATGACCAGCATCCGCGACCAGTACCGCACCGCCGCCCGCACCGCCCTGGCCCTCGTCGGGGACGCCGCGGTCGTCAAGGCCTGGACCGAGCCGTCCGCGCTCGCGGGCTTCACCGTCGGCGGCCTGGCCGCGCACCTCGCGCAGCAGATCACCTCGGTGACCGCCGCCCTCGCGGCCGACCATGCGGGGAAGGCGCACGTGCGCCTGTTCGAGCACTATGATCGTGCCGCCTGGCTCGGTGCCGACCTCGACAACGACTACAACACCGGCATCCGCGAGGGTGGCGAGCGCGCCGCCGAGACCGGTCCGGCCGCCGTCGCCGATGAGGCCCGCGCCGCGCTCGCCGCCCTCGAGACTGCACTGCCGGCCATGGACGGCACCGAGACCACCGGCAACACCCGCTGGCCCTACGCGATGAGCCTCGACGACTTCCTGCGCACCCGCATCATGGAACTCGTCGTCCACGGCGACGACCTGGCCTACTCGGTCGCGATCGACACGCCCGTGTTCGAGGAGGACGTGTTCGACACGGCCGCGTGGATGCTCGCGCGCCTGGCGGTCAAGCGCCACGGCCAGGCCGCGCTCGTGCGCGCCCTCGCCCGGGCCGAACGCGCCCCGGCGACCGTCAGCGGCCTGTGACGCCCCGCCCCGGGCGTGGCCGCCGCATCCGGGCGTGTGCTACGGTTCGCCCCATGTCTACGGCAGTTCGTTGGTATCGGCGCTTTACGCCGGCTCCGGGTGGAGCCAGGCGGCGCATGCGCTGACCGACGAACACACCCGGAGCCAGCAAGGCAGCGACACGAGTCGCTGCCTTTCGTCGTCAGGCGGGCCGGCACCGGGGAGACCACGAGTGGACAGGACCCGCCTCGCCACCAGAGATGGGAACCGCACCCGATGACCGCCGACCGCTCACCGCAGACCAACGACCTGCGCGTCACCGCCTTCCAGCCGCTCGTCGCCCCCGCCGCCCTCCGCGCGGAGCTTCCGCTCGGCGACGATCGCGCCGCCCTCGTCGAGCGCACCCGCCGCGAAGTGCAGCACGTCCTCGACGGCACCGACGACCGTCTCCTCGTCGTCGTCGGTCCCTGCTCCGTGCACGACGCGGCCGCCGCCCGGGACTACGCCCAGCGCCTCGCCGCCGCCGCGGCGCCGCTCGGCGACGCGCTCATGGTCGTCATGCGCGTGTACTTCGAGAAGCCCCGCACCACCGTCGGCTGGAAGGGCCTCATCAACGACCCGCACCTGGACGGCACCCACGACGTCGAGCTCGGCCTGCGCCTGGCCCGGCAGGTGCTCCTGGACGTGCTCGACACGGGTCTGCCGGTGGGCTGCGAGTTCCTGGAGCCCACGAGCCCGCAGCACATCGCCGACGCCGTCTCCTGGGGCGCGATCGGGGCGCGCACCACCGAGTCCCAGGTGCACCGCCAGCTCGCGTCGGGCCTGTCGATGCCCGTCGGGTTCAAGAACACCACCGACGGCGACCTGGCCTCGGCGATCGACGGCTGCCGGGCCGCGGCCGGGGACCACGTGTTCTTCGGCGTCGACGAGGACGGGCGCGCCTCCATCGTCTCCACCAGCGGCAACCCCGACTGCCACATCATCCTGCGCGGCGGCCGCGGCGGCCCCAACTTCGGGCCCGCGGAGGTGCGCGACGCGCTGGCGCTGTTGGCCAAGCACGGCATGCCGCAGCGGCTCGTCGTGGACGCGAGCCACGCCAACTCCGGGAAGGACCATGTCCGCCAGGCCGAGGTCGTGCGCGAGGTCGCCGCGCGCATCGGCGCGGGGGAGCAGGGCATCGCGGGGCTGATGATCGAGAGCTTCATCGAGCCCGGCCGGCAGGAGCCGGCCCCGCTGGAGACCCTGGTCTACGGCAAGTCCGTGACCGACGCGTGCGTGGGCTGGGACGAGACCGAGGCGCTCCTGGGCGAGCTCGCCGCGGCCGTCCGCGAGTCCCGGGCCTGACCGACGCGAAGGCGGGGCCCGCAGCTGACGCTGCGGGCCCCGCCTTGCTGTTGCGGTCCTAGGCGATGCGGATGGTGTTCCAGCTCATCGCGGGCAGCTCCACATGGGCCACGCCGTCTTTGACGGTGATGTCGCCGTTGGCGACCGGGGCCACGCGGGTCTGGTCCTCGAGGGTGTTCTTGGCGTTGGGGTCGGCGTCGGTGAGCGTCGAGCAGGTCACGTCGGCGAGGCCGCCGAGCGAGCCCAGGTCGACCTCGAGGGTCAGCGGGTGCTCGAGGTCGCGGTTGACGGCGAACACGGTGTAGGTGCCGTCCTCGTTGGCCACGGCCACCGAGTGGAGGGCGTCGACCGTGCCGTACGCCTTGGTGTCGAACGAGGGGGAGTCGGCGTTGACGCGCAGGACCTTGCCGCGCCCGAACTTGGAGGCCTCGGCGAACGGGAAGAACGTGGTCTGGCGCCACGCGGGCCCGTCCGGCTCGGTCATGATCGGGGCGATCACGTTCACCAGCTGCGCCAGGCAGGCGGCGGTGACCCGGTCGCAGCGGCGCAGCAGCGTGATCATCAGCGAGCCGAACACGACCGCGTCCATCGCCGAGTACACGTCCTCGAGCTGGCGGGGCGCGACCGCCCACGGCTCGTCGCGCTCACCGGTGGGCGCGTTCTGGTACCAGACGTTCCACTCGTCGAAGGAGATGTTGATCTTCTTGTCGCTCTTGAGCTTCGCGCCCACGGCGTCCGCGGTGGCGGTGACGCCGTCGATGAACAGCTCCATGTCCTGCGCCGAGGCCATGAACGACGCGAAGTCGCCTTCGCGCGGCTGGTAGTAGGCGTGGGCGGAGATGTAGTCGACCGACTCGTACGACTGGGTGAGGACCTCGGCCTCCCAGGCGCCGAACTCGGGCATGCCCCGGGAGGAGGACCCGCACGCGACGAGGTCGAGCGTGGGGTCGATGTAGCGCATGGAGCGGGCGACCTGGTCGGCGGTGCGGCCGTACTCGTGGGCGGTCTTCTGGCCGATCTGCCAGGGGCCGTCCATCTCGTTGCCCAGGCACCACAGCTTGATGCCGTAGGGCTCCTCGTCGCCGTGCGAGCGGCGCAGGTCCGACCAGTAGGTGCCGCCGGGGTGGTTGGCGTACTCGAGGAGGTCGAGGGCCTCCTGGAGGCCGCGGGTGCCGAGGTTGACGGCCATGTTCGGCTCGACGCCGACGGTGCGGCAGAACTTCATGAACTCCGAGAGCCCGAACTGGTTGGTCTCGGTGGTGCCCCAGGCGAGGTCGAGGCGGCGGGGCCGGTCCTCCTTGGGGCCGGTGCCGTCCTCCCAGCGGTAGCCGGAGACGAAGTTCCCGCCGGGGTAGCGGACCATCGTCGGGCCCAGTTCGCTGATGAGGTCGAGCACGTCCTGGCGCAGGCCGTCCGCGTTCGCGGTGGCGTGGCCGGGCTCGTAGATGCCGGTGTAGACGCACCGGCCCAGGTGCTCGACGAACGAGCCGAACAGCCGCTCGGGCACGTCGGCGACGGTGAAGCGCGGATCGAACTCGATGCGCGCGCGGTGGTGCTCGGCCATAATCGCCTCCTGGAAGGGTTCGCTGGTGCCGGCGGCCCGCAGGGGGCATGCGAGCGCATGCCGGGCCGGTTGCGCAGACGCTACCAGACCCGAACTTTACCGTTACACGAACGCTCGCGGCCCCGTCACAGCTCCTGCGACGTCGAGGCCCGGGCGACCAGTTCGGGCTGGAAGACCACGTTGCGGTGGGTGTGCCCGGCGCCCTCGCCGATCTCGTCGAACAAGAGCTGCGCGGCCGTGCGGCCCAGCTGCGAGCGCGGCTGGCGGATCGAGGACAGCGGCACGGCCGCCGCGGCCGCGAAGTCGATGTCGTCGTAGCCGATGATCGCGCACTCCTGCGGGACCTTCACGCCGTGCATCGTCAACGCCTGCAGGGCGCCCAGGGCCACGAGGTCGTTCGCGCAGAACATCGCGGTGGGCCGCTCGGCGAGGCCGAGCATCTGCTCCACCGCTTCGCGCCCGGCCGCGAAGTTCAGGCCTGCGGTCGTGAAGACCTCGAGCGCGACGCCGGCCTCGTCGCAGACTTCGCGGCAGCCGGCGAGGCGGTCGGCGACCTGGGGGATCGAGGCCGGTCCGCCGACGAAGGCGATGCGGGTGTGCCCGCGGTCGGCCAGGTGCTGCGCGGCGAGGCGGCCGCCGTGGACGTCGTCGACGGCCACGGAGCAGTGCGGGTGGCGTCCGGCGCCGCGGTCGACGAGCACGAGCGGGATGTCGTGGCCCGAGAGCCGCTCGATCCAGGAGGCCGAGGTGTCGTCGACGGGGGTGATGAGCAGGCCCAGGACCCGCTGCTCTTCGAGGATCTCGAGGTGGCGGCGTTCGCGGCGGACGTCTTCGCCGGAGTCGCAGACGGTGACGACGCCGCCGGCGGACTCGATGAGCGGTTCGGCGCCGCGCACGACGTCGGTGAAGAAGGGGTTGGCCACGTCCAGCACGACGACGGCGACGGTGCGCGAGCGGCCGGCCCGCAGCTGGCGGGCGGAGTCGTTGCGGACGTAGCCGAGTTCGGCGATGGCGGCCTGGACTCGTGAGCGGGTCTCCTCGGCGACGGCGTCGGGCCGGTTGAGCACGTTGGAGACCGTCCCGACGGACACGCCCGCGGCGCGCGCGACGTCCTTCATGCTGGTAGTGGTCATCGTCACCTCACGAATGCTATCGGGAGCCCAGGGTAGTGCAGGGGTGCGCATCGAACGGATCGACGGAGCGGCACTGCGGGCGATGCCCGGTCCTCCGTTTGAAACGGTTCAACGGTAATCGCGGAGCTTGAGGAGCATATACCGAACCGTGTTCGAATTTCTTCCCGGTCTTGGCTTGACAACCTGAGGCCCGAGGGTTTTAACTTATCGAAATCCCTTCATGAATCGATTCAAAATGTGCGCGGCCCCGAACCGCGCACATCCCAGAGGAGGAACCCCTTGGCAGCCCCGACCAACGGCTTGCAAGCGCCTTCAAAGGCGCGCGTGTGCTTCACGCTCCGCGTCCGGCCCGACCGGCTGGACGAATACCGCGAACGCCACGCCGCCGTCTGGCCCGACATGCTCGCCGCACTCGCCGAGACCGGCTGGTCCAACTACTCGCTCTTCCTCGGCGACGACGGCCTCCTCGTCGGCTACCTGGAGACCGACGACTTCGACACCGCCCGCGCCCAGATGGCCGAACGCGAGGTCAACGCCCGCTGGCAGGCCGAGATGGCCCCCTTCTTCGAAGGCACCGGCGGCGCCAACGCCGACGACGCCTTCACCGTCCTCCCCGAAGTGTTCAACCTCGAGACCCAACTGGCCCAGGCCGCAGGTGAAGGAGCTGGCAAATGAGCGACCGCACTGAGAACGCCAAGCAGGTCCTCGCGGCCCAGAACATCGAACTGCCCTCCTGGGCCTTCGGCAACTCCGGCACCCGCTTCAAGGTCTTCGCCCAGCACGGCGTCCCCCGCGACCCCTTCGAGAAGCTCGCCGACGCCGCCCAGGTCAACCGGTACACCGGCGCCGCCGGCTCCGTCGCCCTCCACATCCCCTGGGACAAGGTCGACGACTACCAGGCGCTCGCCGCCCACGCCGCCGAACTCGGCGTCCGCATCGGCACCATCAACTCCAACACGTTCCAGGACGACGACTACATGCTCGGCTCGGTCTGCCACCCCGACGCCGCCGTCCGCCGCAAGGCCACCCGGCACCTCCTCGAATGCGTCGACATCATGGACGCCACCGGCTCCCGCGACCTCAAACTCTGGTTCGCCGACGGCACCAACTACCCCGGCCAGGACTCCATCGCCGACCGCCAGGACCGCCTCGCCGAAGTCCTCGCCGAGGTCTACGCCCGCCTCGGGGACGACCAGCGCCTCCTCCTCGAATACAAGCTGTTCGAGCCCGCGTTCTACACCACCGACGTCCCCGACTGGGGCACCGCGTACGCGCACTGCCTCAAGCTCGGCCCCAAGGCGCAGGTCGTGATCGACACCGGCCACCACGCGCCGGGCACGAACATCGAGTTCATCGTCGCGCTGCTGCTGCGCGAAGGGAAGCTCGGCGGATTCGACTTCAACTCGCGGTTCTACGCCGACGACGACCTCATGGTCGGCTCGGCCGACCCGTTCCAGCTGTTCCGGATCATGCACGAACTGGCGCTGCGCAGCGCGATCGGCCCGGACTCGGGCATCGCGTACATGCTCGACCAGTGCCACAACATCGAGCCGAAGATCCCCGGTCAGATCCGCTCGGTCATGAACGTGCAGGAGGCCACCGCGAAGGCGCTGCTGGTCGACATCCCGGCCCTCGCCAAGGCGCAGGCCGCCGGAGACGTGCTGGGCGCCAACGCGGTCATGATGGACGCGTACAACACCGACGTGCGCCCGCTGCTGGCGGAGCTGCGCGAGGAGCAGGGCCTCGCGGCCGACCCGATGGCCGCCTACGCGGCCTCGGGGTACGCCGAGCAGATCAAGGCCGACCGCCGCGGCGGCCAGGCCGCCGGTTGGGGGGCGTAGGCGCATGGGTGCGGTACAGGACCTCATCGGCCGGTCGAACCGGCTGGGCGCGGACAAGCGCAACACGAACTTCGCCGGCGGCAACACCTCCGCCAAAGGCACCGAAACCGATCCGGTCACCGGCGAGCCGGTGGAGCTCCTGTGGGTCAAGGGCTCCGGCGGCGACCTCGGGACGCTCACCGAGTCCGGGCTGGCGGTACTGCGGCTGGACCGCATGCGCGCCATGGTCGACACCTACCCCGGCGTCGACGACGAAGACGCGATGGTCGCGCGGTTCGACTACTGCCTGCACGGCAGGGGCGGCGCCGCCCCGTCGATCGACACGGCCATGCACGGCCTGGTCGACGCCGCGCACGTCGACCACCTGCACCCCGACTCCGGGATCGCGTTCGCGACCGCCGCCGACGGGCCCGCGCTGACCAAGGAGTGCTTCGGCGACCAGGTCGTCTGGGTCCCATGGCGTCGCCCCGGGTTCCAGCTGGGCCTGGACATCGCCGCGATCAAGGCCGCGAACCCGCAGGCCATCGGGTGCATCCTCGGCGGCCACGGCATCACCGCCTGGGGCGCGACCTCCGCGGAGTGCGAGGCGAACTCCCTGGCGATCATCCGCGGCTGCGAGGCGTTCATCGCCGAACGCGGCAAGGCCGACCCGTTCGGCCGGCGCATCGCCGAGCCCCTCGGCGACCGGGCCCGCGCCGAGCGGGCCGCCGCGCTCGCACCGGTGATCCGCGGCCTGGCCTCCACCGACAAGCGCCAGGTCGGGCACTTCACCGACGACGCGGTCGTCCTCGACTTCCTCGCCTCCGAGCGGATGCCCGAACTCGCGGCCCTGGGCACCTCCTGCCCGGACCACTTCCTGCGCACCAAGGTCCGGCCCCTGGTCCTCGACCTCCCCCCGACCGCGTCCCTTGAAGACACGATCGAGCGGCTGCGGGAACTGCACGCCGCCTACCGCGAGGACTACGCCGCCTACTATCAGCGGTTCGCCACGGCGGACTCGCCCGCGATGCGCGGCGCCGACCCCGCGATCGTCCTCGTCCCCGGCGTCGGCATGTTCTCCTTCGGGCCCGACAAGAAGACCGCCCGCGTCGCCGGCGAGTTCTACGTCAACGCCGTCAATGTGATGCGCGGCGCCGAAGCGATCTCCACGTACGCGCCGATCGACGAAGCCGAGAAGTTCCGCATCGAGTACTGGGACCTCGAAGAGGCCAAACTCAAGCGCCTGCCCGAGCCCAAACCGCTCGCCGGACGCATCGCCCTGGTGACCGGCGCGGCCGGCGGCATCGGCAAGGCCACCGCGCAGCGGCTCGCCGCCGAAGGCGCCTGCGTCGTCATCGCCGACCTCGACCTCGCCAAGGCCCAGGCGACCGCCGCCGCGATCGGCAACGCCGACACCGCCGTCGGCATCGCCTGCAACGTCACCGACGAAGCGGCCGTCACCGCCGCGATCGACGCCGCGGCGCTGGCGTTCGGCGGCGTCGACCTCATCGTCAACAACGCCGGGCTCTCACTGTCCAAGCCGCTGCTGGAGACCACCGCCGCGGACTGGGACCTCCAGCACGACGTCATGGCGAAGGGCTCGTTCCTGGTCTCCCGTGAGGCCGCACGGCTGATGGTGGCGCAACGGATGGGCGGCGACATCGTCTACATCGCCTCCAAGAACTCGGTGTTCGCCGGCCCCAACAACATCGCCTACTCCGCGACCAAGGCCGACCAGGCCCACCAGGTGCGGCTCCTCGCGGCCGAGCTCGGCGCGCACGGCATCCGCGTCAACGGCGTCAACCCCGACGGCGTCGTCCGCGGCTCCGGCATCTTCGCCGGCGGCTGGGGCGCCGAACGCGCCGCCGTCTACGGCGTCGAAGAAGCCAAACTGGGCGAGTACTACGCCGGACGCACCCTCCTCAAGAAAGAGGTGCTGCCCTCCTCGGTCGCCGACGCCGTCTATGCGCTCGTCGGCCCCGACCTCGGCCTCACCACCGGCGTCCACATCCCCGTCGACTCGGGCAACCCGCAAGGATTCCTGCGGTGACGCTCCTGGCCGCCGTCGACCTCGGCGCGACCTCCGGCCGCGTCATGGCCGCGCACCTGCGCGGCGACCGGATCGACCTCACCGAGACCGCCCGGTTCCCCAACCGTTCGGTCAACGTGCGCGGACGCCGCTACTGGGACGTCCTCGGCCTGTGGTCGGGCATCCTCGAAGGCCTGCGGGCCGTCGGGGACGCCGCCGCGATCGGCGTCGACTCCTGGGCGGTCGACTACGGCCTCATCGGCCACGACGGCCACCTGGCCGCCAACCCCGTCAGCTACCGCGACGCGCGCGGCCCCGCCGCCAAAGCGCGCGTCCTCGAACAGGTCAGCGCCGCCGACCTCTTCACCGCCACCGGCATCCAGCCCCAGCCGTTCAACACGGTCTTCCAGCTCGCCGCCGAGACCACCAGCGCCCACCAGGCGCTGCTCATCCCCGACCTCATCGGGTACTGGCTGTCGGGCGTCCGCGCCTGGGAGGCGACCAACGCCTCCACGACCGGGCTCCTCGACCTCGCCACCGGCGACTGGTCGGCCGCTCTGGCCGGCCGGATCGGCATCGACCTGGGACTGCTCGGTCCGGTCACCCCGACCGGGACCGTCCTGGGGCCGGTGCTGCCGGAGGTCGTCGAGGCCACCGGGCTCGCCGCGTCCACGAAGGTGGTCGCGACCGCCAGCCACGACACGGCCGCCGCGGTCGCCGCCGTCCCGTACGAAGGCGAACGCGCCGCGTACATCTCCTGCGGCACCTGGTCGCTCGTCGGCGTCGAACGCGACACGCCGATCACCAGCGCCGCGGCGCTGGAGGCCGGGTTCACGAACGAGCGGGGCGCGGACGGGGCGATCCGGTTCCTGCGCAACGTCGCCGGGCTGTGGCTGCTCAACGAGTCCGTCAACGCCTGGCGGACCCAAGGGCTCGAAGTCGGCCTCGCCGACCTGCTCGCCGAAGCCGCGCGCGTCGACCGGCTCAGGTCGGTCGTCGACCCCGACGACGCGCGGTTCGCCGACCCGGGGGACATGCCCGCGCGCCTCCGCGCCTACTGCGCCGAGACCGGCCAGCCGGTGCCCCAGACCCCGGCCGAGGTCGCGGCGTGCGTGCTCGACTCGCTCGCGCTCGCCCACCGCCGCGCCGTCGACGCGCTCGAGTCCCTCACCGGGGACCCGGTCGAGGCGATCCACATCGTCGGAGGCGGCGCGAACAACGCGCTGCTGTGCCAGTTGACGGCCGACGCCACCGGCCGCACCGTCCTGGCCGGACCCGACGAGGCCACCGCCTTGGGCAACGCCCTCGTGCAGGCCCAGGCGCTGGGGCTCATCGCGCCCGGCGCCCCGGCGCGGCGGGCGGTCGCCCGCGCCTCAGCCCGTCCGCGCCGCTACGAACCCCGGGGGCCCGAAACGCCCTGGGGGAGCGCGGCAGCGCGGCTCCAGCCCGCCCGCGTCGCCTGAAGCGGCCGGGCGCAAGCGAACTCAATAGATCCCGAAGGCCCGCCCTGGGCGGGACCCCTCTTATAAGAAGGAGCAATCAACGATGATGCGCAACCCTCACGGCCTCCGGCGCCGTTCACTCCTCACCGGCGCTTCGGCAGCCGCGGTCCTCGCCGCTGCCGCCGCCTGCGGTGAGGACGGCCCGGCCGGCACTGCCGACGACCCGGTCGAGATCAGCTTCGAGTGGTGGGGCGACGAGACCCGCGCCGAACTCACCCAGCAGGCCGTCGACCTCTTCCAGGAGAAGAACGCCGGCATCAAGGTGCAGACGAACTTCGCGGACTTCCCGACGTTCTGGGAGGGCATGACCGGCCGCATGGCCTCGCGCGACCTGCCCGACGTGTTCCAGATGGACTACTCGCGGCTGCGTCAGTTCGGCACCAGCGGACTGCTGCTGCCCCTGGAAGGCGTCGTCAAGACCGACGACTTCCGCGAGGGCTTCCTCGACACCGCCACGCTCGACGGGCAGCTGCTCGCGGTCCCGGTCGCGGGCAACACCCTCGGCCTGATCTACCGGGCCGACTGGTTCGAGGCCAACGGCGTCGCCGCGCCCGCGCCCGGCTACAGCTGGGACCAGTACGCGGCCGACATCACCACCCTCACCCCCGCGCTCGGCGAGGGCAAGTGGGGCGGCGGCGACTGGTCCGGCCAGTACCACTTCATGGAGCTGTGGCTGCGTCAGCAGGGCGGCAGCTTCTACACCGAGGACGGCAAGGCCCTCAACTTCGACGCCGCCAAGCTCGCCGAATGGTGGACCACCACCGCCGACCTGTACGCGGCCGGGATGGTCCCGCCCGTGGAGACCACCATCGAATGGGTCGAAGGCGGCCTCGTCCAGGACGTCCTGGGCTCCGAGATCGGCTGGGACAACTTCATGCCCGGGTACGCGCCGACCGTGGAGGCCAACGGCGGGACCCTCGCGCTCGCCGCACCGCCGTCGCTGGACCCGGCGAACCTGGGCCTGTACCTCAAGCCGTCGATGCAGTTCGTCATCTCCGGTGCGACCGAGCAGGCCGAGGCGAGCGCCAAGCTCATCGACTTCCTCCTCGGCGACACCGAGGCCATCAAGATCCTCGGCACCAGCCGCGGCGTCCCGGCCACCAACGCCGGTCTCGCGGGCGTCGACATCGACCCGGCCACCCAGGCCGTGCTCGACTACGAGGAGTCCGTCGCGCAGTACCTGACCACGCCGCCGCCGGCGCCGCCCGCGGCCACCGGTGCGATCGAGGTCAAGTTCGGCGAGATCTACCAGCAGGTCCAGTACGGCGAGATGACGGCGACGGAGGCCGCGACCCTGTTCTTGACCGAGGCCGAGACGCTGCTCGCCGCCGAGCAGTAAACCGATTTAAGGATCCTTCACCGTGTCAGCTTCACCCTCTACGACCGCGCCTCCCGCGGCGAAAGGGGCCGGAGCGCCGACCGCAGGCGGGGGACGGGGGGCGGCCAAGCGCCGCACCCCGATCTCCCGCCGCGGGGAGCGGCTCGTCGGCTATACCTTCATGACCCCTTGGATCATCGGGTCGCTCGTCTTCACCGTCGGGCCGATGCTGTGGTCGCTGTACCTGTCGTTCACCGACTACCACCTCATCCTCGGCGGTGACTTCATCGGCCTGGAGAACTACCGGGCGATGTTCGACGACCCGATGTTCGGCCGGGCCGTCAAGGTGACGCTGCTGTACGTGCTGCTGGCCGTGCCGTTGAAGCTCATCGCCTCCCTGGCGGTGGCGATGCTGCTGACGCAGTCGCGGCGGGGCATCGGGTTCTACCGGGCGGCGTTCTACATGCCCTCGCTGATCGCCATGAGCGTGGGCATCGCGATCGTGTGGAAGGCGCTGTTCGCCGGCGGCGGCCCCCAGGACCAGTTCATGTCCTGGTTCGGGTGGGAAGGCGGCGGGTTCATCGGCAACCCGTCCGTGTCGATCCTGATGCTGGTGCTGCTCAGCGTGTGGACCTTCGGCGCGCCCATGGTCATCTTCATGGCCGGGCTCCTGCAGGTCCCCGCCGAGCTGCACGAGGCGGCCGAAGTGGACGGGGCGGGGAAGTGGCACCGGTTCGTGCACATCACCATCCCGATGCTGTCACCGGTGATCTTCTTCAACGTGCTCATGGAGACCGTGCACGCCTTCCAGCTGTTCGGGCCCGCGTTCATCATCGGCGGCACCGCCGGCGGCCCGGCCTGGTCGACGCTGTTCTACACCGTGCGCATCTACGCGCTGGCGTTCGTGGACCTGCGCATGGGCTACGCCTCGGCGTGGGCGTGGATGCTGGTGCTCGCGGTCGGCGTGGTCACGCTGATCATGTTCCGGGCGGCGAAGAACCTCGTGTACTACGCAGGGGAGGACAACAAATGAGCGCCGCAACCGAAGCGCCGCGGGTCATCGCGCGCAAGAAGCGGACCGGGGCCGACCGGGCGAAGTCCGCGGCCTGGCACGTCGCCCTCCTGGCCGTGCTCGTGGTGGTCCTGTACCCGGCGTTCTGGGTGCTCACCGCCTCGGTCCGGGAGACCTCCGACATCCTCACCACCATCTCGCCGATCCCGACGTCGATCACGTGGGAGAACTTCGCGTCGGCCTTCGACGGACTCGCGGGGATCCCGCTGTGGCGGTTCTTCTGGAACTCGTTCGTGATCGCCGCCCTGTCGGTGGTCGGCATCCTCGCGTCCTGCTCGATCACCGCGTACGCGCTGGGGCGCCTGGAGTTCCCCGGGCGCAAGGCGATGTTCGCGGTGGTCATCGCGACGCTGCTGCTGCCGGGCCAGGTCATGCTCATCCCGCAGTACCTGATCTTCTCCGAGATGGACGTCGTCAACACGATCTTCCCGCTCGTCATCGGGAAGTTCCTCGGCCTGGACGCGTTCTTCGTGTTCATGTACGTGCAGTTCCTGCGCGGCATCCCGCGGGAGCTGGACCAGGCGGCGACGATCGACGGGGCCGGGCACTTCCGGATCTTCTTCTCGATCATGCTGCCGCTGCTGCGCCCGGCGATCGTGACGTCCTCGATCTTCACGTTCATCTGGTCGTGGAACGACTTCATGGGGCCGTTGATCTACCTGCACGAGATCGAGAAGTTCCCGCTGCCGCGCCTGCTGCAGTCGTACAACAACACCGAGGCGGTGTCCAACTACGGCGGCATGATGGCGATGACGCTGCTGTCGCTCGTCCCGGTGGTGCTGTTCTTCCTGGTCTTCCAGAAGTTCCTCATCAAGGGCATTGCCACCTCTGGTGTGAAGGGTTAGCGTGGCGTCCGTGGCTCGCAGGCGGCAGGCGTTCGGCGAGGGGTTCGCGCTCCTGGCCGAGTGCCTGCTGACCGGTGTGTGGCTGGTCCTGGCGGCGCTGCCGGTGGTGACGCTGCCGGCGGCGCTGTCGGCGGCGGCGCGGCACGTGGCGGCCTATGTCGACGGCGAGTCGACCGGCTGGGGCGGCTTCTGGGCGGACTTCCGCGCGGCCTGGCGCGAGTCGTGGCGTGCGGGCCTGGCCCTGGTCGGCGCCGGCCTTCTGCTGACGCTGAACCTGATGGTGCTGGCGCAGGAGGGCATTCCGGGCCGGCCGGGGTTCGCGCTGGCGACGTTCGCGGTCGCGGGCCTGGCGGCGACAGTGCTGCTGCGTGCGGCCGCAGCATGGACGCCGGGCGTGCGGTGGCGCGGACTGCTGGCCGAGGCGCTGGACGAGGCGCGCGGCGACGCGTCCGGCACGGGCATCCTGCTGGGCGGGGTGGCGGTGCTGGTGGCGTGCACGTGGGCGATGTGGCTGCTCATAGTGCCGATGAGCGGGTGCCTGATCGGTGCGGCCGTCGCGGTGCGGCGGCGCCGGATCGCACGTGATGCGGAGGAGCGCCGGGCCTGATTGCAGGGGATCAGTGCCCTGGGCCGGGCCGTTCGCGCCGGCCCGGGGTTGTTTCCTGTCACGTTTTCAAGGCCGCCACGCCGCCATCGGCGTCCTCAATGGACGGTGCGGTGCGGGCCCCAGCTCGACCGCTCCTGACAGTGCGCGCCCAGGGGCCGCCGCGGCGGTGCGCAAATTCCGCGGTACAGGTGTCGGACCCTCCGGTTAGAATCCAGATACACACCCACCGAACCGGACTTGACGAACCGCCCGCCGCACCGTCGGGCGAGAGGAGACCGACCCAGGGCACGCGGTCGCGCAGCGTCAGCGGGCCCCGCCGAGAGGACCGCCTTGAGCAAACCAGCAGCAGCGCCGCTCCCCGGTTGGGGCGTGTGGACGTGGCCCAACCTGGTCACCGCCGTACGCCTCCTCGGCATCCCGCTGGTGTGCTACCTCCTGCTCGCCACCCAGTACTACTGGCAGGCCGCGATCATCCTCGCCGTCGGCGGCGGCACCGACTGGGTCGACGGGCAGCTGGCGCGCCGCTTGAACCAGGTCTCCAAGCTCGGCCGGCTCCTCGACCCGTTCGTCGACCGGCTCTACATCCTCTCCTCGCTGCTCATGCTCACTTTCCTGGGACTGCTGCCGTGGCTGTTCGCGATCGTGGTGCTCCTGCGCGACGCCGTCATGGTCTCGATGGTCATCGTGCTGCGCTGGCACGGCTACGCGCCGCCGCAAGTGCACTTCCTGGGCAAGTGCGCCACCGCGATGGTGTTCATGTCGTTCCCGGTCCTCGTCATCGCCGGCCTCGTGGCCGACGCGGACACGTGGGCCGCCCCGCTGGGCTGGGCGCTGGCGTGGTGGGGGCTGGGCCTGTACTGGCTCGCCGCCATCGTGTACCTGCGCCAGGCCGCCGGGCTCCTGCGGACCGGCCGCCCGCACACGAGCGTGGCCGCGTGAGCGCCGCGCGCCGATGATCACGAGCCGCGGCCCCGCCGCAGGCGGCCCGCGCCCGGGCGATACCGTCATGATCGTCCGACCCGCCAGGCGGCGGGGTTTCCAAGAGGGGAGCGCCAGGTGATTCCGGAGCAGTTGCGTTACACCGCGGAGCACGAGTGGGTCGAAGCGCGAGAGGGCAACGTCGTGCGCATCGGCATCACCGAGTTCGCTCAGAACGCGCTCGGCGACGTGGTATTCGTCCAGCTCCCGGAGGCAGGCACCGAGGTTCGGGCAGGAGAGGTGGTCGGCGAAGTCGAGTCGACCAAGAGCGTCTCCGACGTGTACGCTCCGTTGACCGGTAAGATTCTTTCGTGCAATGACGAATTGTCGGAATCCCCGGAATTGGTGAACAGCGACCCCTATGCGGCGGGCTGGATGTTCGACATCGAGGTCGAGGATGCCGGCTCGCTCACTGCTTTGCTCGACGCCGGAGCGTATGCGAAGCTTACGGAGTGACCAGAGGGTCCAGACTTGTAGAAGGTGGCAATCCATGACGCGTTCGAATGACGAGTTCCCTCCGCCGGATGTGACGGCCACGATGAACCTGTCCGCTCTCCAGGAGAGCGGCGAGGTCGACGCGGAGATGAACGCCGCGAACCTGGCGAGCTCGCTTCCCGCGGGGACCGCACTGCTGCTCGTCCGCCGCGGACCGAACGCGGGCGCTCGCTTCCTGCTCAACCAGGAGGTGACCACCTCCGGGCGGCACCCCGATTCCGACATCTTCCTCGACGACGTGACCGTATCGCGGCGCCACGCCGAGTTCCACCGCGACGCGGCCGGATTCACCGTCCGCGACGTCGGCAGCCTCAACGGCACCTACGTCAACCGCGAGCGCGTGGAGACCGCGGGCCTGGGCAACGGCGACGAGGTCCAGATCGGCAAGTTCCGCCTCGTGTTCGTCAGCGGCCCCAAACTGACCGCGGCCTGACCGGGCCCCCGGCGACCGCCCCGCGGACGCCGACCGCGAGTAGGCTGAAAGTCTCGAGGACCCGCCCGGGGCCACCCCGGCGCGGGTCCGTTCCAGGATTACGGCGACCCGTTGGAGGCGAACCGGTGCGGATGATGACCGTAGTCGGGGTCCGCGTGGAACTCCCGAGCAACCAGCCGGTGGTCCTGCTCAAGGAGACCGAAGGCCACCGGTACCTGCCGATCTGGATCGGGACCGTCGAGGCCGCCGCCATCGCCTACCAGCAGCAGGACGTGCAGCTCTCCCGTCCGCTCACCCACGACCTCATGCGCGACGTGCTCGAGGCCCTCGACGTCACCCTCACCAGCGTCGAGATCACCGAACTGCGCGACACCGTGTACTTCGCCGAACTCGTGCTCGACGGCCGCACCCGCGTCTCCTCCCGCTCCTCCGACGCGATCGCGCTCGCCCTGCGGGCCGAGGCCCCCATCTGGTGCGCCGACGCCGTCCTCGACGAAGCCGGCGTCGTCCTCCCCGACACCCAGGAGGACGAAGTGGAGAAGTTCCGCGAGTTCCTCGAAGAGGTCACGCCCGAGGACTTCGGCGAGAGCCAGTAACCCCCGCGACCTGCCCGAGGTTTTCTCTCGTTCAGCCCATGGTGGAGTGTCCGGAAGCTTACGCTCACCTCGACACCACCTAGGGGAGGAAAGCCATGGACGCCCACAGTGAACCCGCAGGCCGCACGGCCGTCCCCCCCAACCAGATCCGCGGCTGGAGAGGCACCGCCGCCTGCCGCGTCGTCGGCATCTCCTACCGCCAGCTCGACTACTGGGCCCGCACCGGCCTCGTCGAACCCTCGATCCGCCGCGCCTCCGGATCCGGCTCCAACCGCCTCTACTCCTTCCGCGACATCATCGTCCTCAAAGTCATCAAACGCCTCCTCGACGCCGGCGTCTCCCTCCAGAACATCCGCAAGGCCGTCGAGGCCCTGCGCTCGCGCGGCGTCAAGGACCTCGCCGAGATCACCCTCATGTCCGACGGCTCCACCGTCTACGAATGCCGCTCCGCCGGCGAGGTCATCGACCTCCTCCGCGGCGGCCAAGGCGTCTTCGGCATCGCCGTGCGCACCACCGTCACCGAGGTCATGGGCCGCCTCGCCACCCTCCCGGGCGAAGCCCCCGTCAAGACCCCCACCCGCCTGCACCCGCCCGAGCAGACCCAGGCGCACCACACCGGGACCGTGCCCGGTCGCCGACGCACCGCCTCCTGACCTACCATGGCCGCAGAGCCGCAAAACCGGGCGGGAGAGATCGTGGGCCACACGCGCTACACGGCACCGAAGGGGCAAGTCCCTCGCTTCAAACTCTCAGGTACCAGGACCGCCCGGCACAGGCCGCTCTGGAGCTAGCAAGGCGCTGGTGACAGACGAGGGGACCGCAACTGCCGTCGACCTGTCACCGGAGAACCCCATGACCGACCGCTCATTCGCCGCCCGCCACATCGGCACCAGCACCGCCGACCAGGACGCCATGCTCAAGACCGTCGGGCAGCCCAGCCTCGACGCGCTCATGGACGCCTGCATGCCCGCCCTCATCCGCTCCCGGGACGGCCTCAACCTCCCCGCAGCGGTCTCCGAGACCCGGGCCCAGGCCGAACTCGCCGACCTCGCCGCCCAGAACCGCCCCGCCCGCTCCATGATCGGCCTCGGCTACTACGGCACCCACACCCCCGCCGTCATCCGCCGCAACGTCCTGGAGAACCCCTCCTGGTACACCGCGTACACGCCCTACCAGGCCGAGATCTCCCAAGGCCGCCTCGAAGCGCTCCTGAACTTCCAGACCATGTGCGCCGACCTCACCGGCCTGCCCGTCGCCGGCGCCAGCCTCCTCGACGAATCCACCGCCGCCGCCGAAGCGATGCTCCTCGCCCGCCGATCCGGGAAAAAGCGCGCAGGGAACGTCTTCGCCGTCGACCACCGCGTCCTCCCGCAGACCCTCGCGGTCCTCCAGACCCGGGCCGAACCGGTCGGCATCACCCTGCACACCGCCGACCTCACCGACCCCACCGCGATCCCCGAGGACGCCTTCGGCATCCTCCTGCAGTACCCCGCCGCCGACGGCACCGTCACCGACTGGACCCCCACCGTCGAGGCCGCCCACGCGGCCGGCGCCCTCGTCACCGTCGCCGCCGACCTCCTCGCCCTCACCCTCCTCACCGCCCCCGGCGAATTCGGCGCCGACATCGCCGTCGGCTCCACCCAGCGCCTGGGCATGCCCATGGGCTTCGGCGGACCCCACGCCGGATACATGGCCGTCCGCGACAGCCTCCAGCGCCAACTGCCCGGCCGCCTCGTCGGCGTCTCCCGCGACTCCTCCGGCGCCCCCGCCCTGCGCCTGGCACTCCAAGCACGCGAGCAGCACATCCGCCGCGAGAAGGCCACGAGCAACATCTGCACCGCCCAGGTGCTCCCGGCCGTCATCGCCGCCTCCTACGCCGTCTGGCACGGCCCCGAGGGCCTGCGCGGCATCGCCGAGCACGCCGCCCGCGCCGCAGCCCGCCTCGCCGCGTCCTTCGACGCCGCCGGCATCCCGCTCGCCGGCGACGCGTGCTTCGACACCGTCACCGCCACCGTGCCCGGCCGGGCCGACGCGATCGTCGCGGCAGCCGCCGCCGCGGGCGTCAACCTCCACCGCGCCGGCCCCGACACCGTCACCATCGCCTGCGACGAGACCACCACCGACGCCGACCTGCGCACCGTCTGCGACGCCTTCGGCGTGCGCCTGGAGGACACCGCGCCGGTCCGCATCCCGGCCGGGCTGCGCCGCGAATCCGCGTACCTGACCCACCCGGTGTTCACCGCCCACCACTCCGAGACCGGCATGATGCGCTACCTCAAGCGCCTGGCCGACAAGGACTACGGGCTCGACCGGGGCATGATCCCGCTCGGCTCCTGCACCATGAAGCTCAACGCCGCCGCCGAGATGGAACCCGTCTCCTGGCCCGAGTTCGCCGACGTCCACCCCCTCGCCCCCGCCGACCAGACCCGCGGCTGGCAGGCGCTCATCGGCCAGCTCGAGACCTGGCTCGCCGAAGTCTGCGGCTACGCCGCCGTCTCGGTGCAGCCCAACGCCGGCTCCCAAGGCGAACTCGCCGGCCTCCTCGCCATCCGCGCCTGGCAGCACCACCGCGGCCAGACCGACCGCGACCTCTGCCTCATCCCCGCCAGCGCGCACGGCACCAACGCCGCCTCCGCCGTCCTCGCCGGGATGCGCGTCGTCGTCGTCGCCTGCGACGAGGCCGGGAACGTCGACCTGGCCGACCTGGACGCCAAGATCGAGCAGCACGCGGACCGGTTGGCGGCCATCATGGTCACCTACCCGTCCACGCACGGGGTGTACGAGGAGACGATCGTTGAGGTGTGCGCGAAGGTCCACGACGCCGGCGGGCAGGTGTACGTCGACGGCGCGAACCTCAACGCGCTCCTGGGCTGGGCCAAGCCCGGCCGGTTCGGGGCCGACGTGTCGCACCTGAACCTGCACAAGACGTTCTGCATCCCGCACGGCGGCGGCGGGCCCGGCGTCGGCCCGGTCGCCGTCGCCGAGCACCTCGTGCCGTTCCTGCCCTCCGACCCCATGGGCGAGACCGCTGGGCCGGTGGGGCCGGTGTCGCAGGCGCGGTGGGGTTCGGCGGGCATCCTGCAGATCCCGTGGATGTACCTGCGGATGATGGGCGCCGAGGGGGTCACCGCCGCCACCGCGTCGGCCGTGCTCGCGGCGAACTACATCGCGGCGCGCCTGCGCGACCACTACCCGGTGCTGTACACCGGCAAGCACGGGCTCGTCGCGCACGAGTGCATCCTGGACCTGCGCGAGCTCTCGCGGACCTCGGGCGTGACCGTGGAGGACGTGGCCAAGCGGCTCATCGACTACGGGTTCCACGCGCCGACGATGTCGTTCCCGGTCGCCGGGACCCTCATGGTCGAGCCCACCGAGTCCGAGGACCTCGCCGAACTCGACCGGTTCTGCGAGGCGATGATCGCCATCCGCGCCGAGATCGACGCCGTCGCCTCCGGTGCGGTCGCGGTGGAGGAGTCGGCGCTGCGCGCCGCCCCGCACACCGCCGCCGTCGCCACCGCCGACGCCTGGGACCGGGCCTACACGCGCTCCGCGGCCGCATGGCCCGCCGGGATCGGGGCCGCCCACGCGTCGCAGGGTTCGACGAGCGCGGCCAAGTACTGGCCGCCGGTCGGGCGCATCGACAATGCGTGGGGGGACCGGAACCTGGCGTGCACGTGCCCGCCGATCGAGGCGTTCGGGGAGTAGTCGAACGCGGGCCTCGCTCACCACAGTGGGCGGGGCCTGAGGCAGGGGCTTTACACTGGGCGCCGACGATTCCCCCAGGAGTGAAGCTGATGGTTTTCGGTACCACGCACAAGGTGAGGTCGCACCGGCTCGGGCGGCGACGCAAAAAGGGCGGCAACCGGATGGTGGTGGCCCCCTGGATCGTGATCACCCTCGTGTGCGTGGTCGTCGCCTCGGGTCTGACCTGGGGATTCGTGGCCCTGCTGCGGTCGGGTTGCGAGGGGCCGATGTACCGCGTGGCCATCGCGGCCGCGCCGAGCCTCGCCGGGACCCTCGAGGACGCCGCCCAGGAATGGGAGTCGACGCAGCCCGAGGCGGGCACCGGGCAGTGCATCGGCGCGGAGATCAGAGAGGTCTCGGCCGCGGACGCGTCCAAGGGGATCACGGGCAACTGGGAGACCAAGGAGCTGGGGCCGCGCCCGATCGCGTGGGTCCCCGACTCGCAGGCGTGGGTGTCGTGGCTGGCCGCCGACGAGAACACCGCCGGGTTCGTCGCGGGCGAACCGCTCGTGCTCGGCCAGGCGACTTCGGTACTGGCCGTACCGAACTCGACGGCCACCGCTCTGGGCTGGGTCGGTGGTGCAGCGCCCACCTGGACCGACGTGATCACCGCCGCGCAGGGCGGGCAGATCTCGCTCGCCGCGGCGAACCCCCGGCGGTCCACCGAGGGCCTGGTCGCGATGCTCAACGCCGCCGGCGACGGCGCGGGCGGGTTCTCCGCCGACGCCATGGCCGCCTGGAAGGGCGCGACCGGCTCGGGCACGCTCCCGCCCAGCGCTGACGAACTGCTCGACGCCTACGCCGAAGCCCCCGACCCCACTGTGGCGATCACCGCCCTGGACTACCAGGTCGAGGACTTCAACGCCCAGAGCGCGCCCCCCGACCCGCTCGTCCCCGTCATCCCGGCCGGGTCCGTCGCCGCCGCCGTCGCGACCTATCTCGTCCTCGGCGGCGGCTGGGTCTCCGAATCCGACGCCGCGATCGCCGAGCAGTTCGGGGCCTTCCTCAAGGGCCAGGTCGACTCCGGTGCGTTCGCGGACACCGAATTGCAGGCCGTCGAGGATCCGCAGGCCGCGCTGGCCCCGACGACGCCGGAGATCGTGGGCGAGGCGGTGCGGGCATGGCTGGTCGGCCGCGACGCCCTGCACGTGCTGTTCCTCATGGACCGGTCCGCGTCCACCGACGCCGAGACCGTCGCCTACGGCGGTGAGGACCTCACGGCGGGGGACGCGGCCGTCCAGGCGGCCATTGCGACGATGCAGGAGATGGAGCCGACCTACCAGGTCGGCGTGTGGGAGTACGGGGTGGGCGCGGGGGAGGACGGGCCCTACCGGGAGGTGGCGGGCCTGACCGAGCTCACCGATGACGGGCGCGACGCCCTCGAGACCGACCTGTACGACGTCTCCGACAACAGTTACGAAGGCAGTGCGCCGCTCTACGACACCCTCCTGGCGGCCAGCGCGTTCATGAACGGGCAGGCCGGGGACGGCGTGCAGAGCATCATCGTGGTCTTCACCAACTCGAGCAGGGACGAGTCGAGCGAGGGCAGCGCCGCCGACACCGCGGCGCAGCTGGCGGCGCCGACGGTGGTGTACACCGTCGGGTTCGGGGAGACCGACCCGGAGAACCTGACCACGGTCGCCGCGGCCACGGGCGGTGCGTTCATCCAGGCGCCGGCCGAGGGCGGTGTCCTGGACTCGATCGGCAGTTGAGACCGGTGAGGTGAGCCACACGGCTCGGGCCGTCGGGCCCGGGCGCGGTGATACTGGAGCCATGCCGAACTTCCGCGCCGTCCGCCCCGCCCCGCCGGGCGTGCCCGCGGCGTGCCGGGGCAGGCTCGTCGAGGTCGACCGGCTCGAATGGCGCCTGGGCGACGGCGGCGACCCGGCGGCGCTCGCCGCGGCCTTCCGCGCGCGCCACCTCGCCGGCGGCGAGCACACGGACGATGTCGGGGTGGTCTGCGGTGTCGCGGTGCTCGTCTCGGCCGCCGCCGGTGCGGCGATGATCGGCGGTGCGACCGGCGCGCCCAGTCCCGTTCCGGCCGTGCCGGACCTGGCGCTCGTCGCGTACGCGCACGGGCCCGCCCGCGAGAGCGCGCGGCCCGGTACTTTCACGGTCGGACCCTGGGAGGCCTCCTGGTCGGGTGCCGACCACGCCAAGGCCGTCACCGCAGTGCAGGACGCCATCGCCCGCGGCGACGTGTACGTCGCCAACATCGTGGGCCACCGCCGCGCCCGCTGGAGCGGCGATCCGGCCGCCCTCGCCGCGGCGGCCTCCACAGTGACCGGTGCGACCTGGGGCGGTGTGCTGTCCGGCGACGACTGGCTCGTCGCCTCCGGGTCACCGGAGTGCTTCCTCACCGCCGACGACGCCACCGCGGCGACCTACCCCATCAAAGGCACCGCACCGGCCACAGAGGACGGACGGGCCGCGCTCCTGGCCTCCGTCAAGGAACGCGCCGAGCACGTCATGATCGTCGACCTCGAACGCAACGACCTCGCGCAGGTGGCCGCCCCCGGCACCGTCACCGTGAAGGACCTCTTCCACATCGGCCGCTGGGCCGACCTGTGGCAGGCCGAGTCCACCGTCACCGCCGACCTCGCCCCCGGCACCGGCTTCACCGACCTCCTGCGCGCCATGTGCCCGCCCGGATCGGTCACCGGCGCCCCCAAACTCGCCGTCCTCGACCTCGTCGGCGGCCTCGAACCGGTCGGCCGCGGCCCCGCCATGGGCGCCTTCGGCTACCTCACCGGCCGCCGGGCCCGCCTGGGCGTCACCATCCGCACCGTCGCCCTCGACGCCGAGCACGCCCACATCTGGTCCGGCGGCGGCATCACCTGGCGCTCCGACCCCGAAGCCGAAGTGGCCGAAGCCGAAGCGAAGGCCGCCGGCGTCGCCGCCGCCCTCGCCTAAGACCGCGCCGAACGCCAGATCGCGAGCGTCTGCTCCTTCGCCTGCTCCCGCAGCGCATCGGGCCACTCCGCCCGGTACAGGCGCAGCCGCGGCGTCGAGGAGTCGAGCTCGACCACGCAGCCCAGCGCCATCGGCGGATCGGGATGGACCCGGCGCAACCACACAGTCCCGGTATTGCCGTCGTCGCCGCTCACTTGAATAGTGCGATGCTCCAATTGGAACTGCCCTAGGATTTTCGGCTCGCTCATGCCCGAGTCCTCACCGTTTGTGTCCCACCGTTAGAAGGAACCGCGGGGACTCGTGTCAGCGAAGCGCCCGCGCGGGCCCGCATCAATCTTTGCCATCCCTGCGCAGCCGTGTCAATACCCGTCTCGACACCTGCGAGGGTGAACTCCACTGGGAGCGGTCCATTGCGGAGGCCCCGCACGAACCCGTACGTCACCCGTCCGGGTGTGCAAAGCTGTGGGACGTGAGCGATGACGAGGATTTCAACGACATAGCCGAAGCCGCCTTCGACCTGGCCCGCACCGGCGAAACCGAGCGACTGCTCCGCTTCGTGGAGACCGGCCTCCCCGTCGACCTGGTGAACGGCTCAGGCGACTCCCTGCTGATGCTGGCCGCCTACCACGGCCACGCCGACACCGTCCGCGCCCTGGTCAAAGCCGGCGCCGACATCGAGCGGCGCAACGACCGCGACCAGTCCCCGCTCGCCGGAGCGGTCTTCAAGGACTACCGCGACGTCGTCACCGTCCTCCTCGACGCCGGCGCCGACCCCGACGCCGGCACCCCCTCCGCCCGCCAGATCGCCGCCATGTTCGACCGAGCCGTATTCGAGGACTTACTCGACCGCGCCTCATCCGAACCGCGACACCTGCGAACAGCTCAGAGGGCCTGCATGCCCTGCGGCAACCGCCCCCACGCATGCAGGTCCGTCAAATGCGCCTCCAGTGACGCCGCGAACGCCCCCGCCGCCTTCGTCAGCGGCGCCTCCCGCCGCGCGGCGAGCGCGATCGTGCGGCTCGCCCCCGGCGGCGCCAGCGGCGTCGCCCGCAGGCCCGGCCGCCCCGCCGCGATCATCGCCGGCAGCAGCGCGATCCCCAGCCCCGCCTCCACCAGCGACGCCACCGCGTCCGTCGCACCCCCGTCCACACCCGTGCGCGGCGTGAACCCCGCCGCCTCGCACGTCGTGATCGTCAGGTCCCGCAGGTCGTACCCGTGCGCCGGCAGCACGAACGCCTGCTCCCGCAGCTGCGGCAGCCCGATGTACCCCTGCCGCGTCAGCGGCGGCAGATGCGCGGCCGAAGCGACCACGAGCGCCTCCGACAGCAGCGGCTGGACCGTCAACCCCGTGGCGTCGGCCTTGTCGCCGATGGTGAACGCCAGATCCAGGTCCCCGGCCGACAAGTGGTCGGTCAGCGGCCCCGAACCGTCCTCGGTCAACGTCACCGTCACCCCCGGATGCGCCTCCAGGTACCGCGTCAGCAGCGGCGCGATCAGCCACGAGCACAGCGACGGCGTCGCCCCCAGCCGCAGGTGCCCCGCGCGCACCGCGAGCACGTCGTCGATGTCCGAGCGCGCCGCCGTCACCGCCGCGGTGATCCGCCGCGCGTGCGGCAGCAGCGTCTGCCCCGCGTCCGTCAACTCGATCCGGCCCCGCGCACGCGTGAACAGCGGCGCGCCGAGCTCCGATTCGAGCGCCTGGATCTGCTTGCTCAATGACGGTTGTGTCACACCGAGTTCTTCGGCCGCATGGGTGAAATGCCGGGTTTGTGCGACAGCGAGGAAGGCCTGGAGTTGCTGCGGACGCATATGCATAACCTAACGGCATCAAACAGGGCCACGCCATGAATTGGACCCGTGACCCATATCGCGTCTAGCCTCTGGACGTGTCTACGGATTTGCAGAAACGCCCCGCCGCGAGGCCGGACCAGCGCCCCCGCGCGCCGCAAGCGCCATGGCGCTCCAACATCGGCCTGAAGATCGCCATGGCGGTCTCCGGCATCCTCCTCGTGCTCTTCCTCGCCGCCCACATGGCCGGGAACCTGCACGTCTTCGAGGGCCGCGAGGAGATGAACGAGTACGCCCACGGCCTGCGCACCCTCGGCCACCCGCTCCTGCCCCACGAGAGCCTCCTGTGGATCCTGCGCATCGGCCTCATCGCCACCGCCGCCGTCCACATCTGGTCCGCGGTCGTCCTCACCCGCCGCGCCCTGGCCGCCCGCCCGGTGCGCTACGCCTCCAAGAAGCCCGCCAAGGGCGAATCGCGCCACGCCGTCGCCACCATGCGCTGGGGCGCCGTCGTCGTCTTCCTGTTCATCATCTGGCACCTCCTGGACCTCACGTTCCGCACCGTGAACCCGGTCAAGGACGTCCCCGACGCCTACGGCGCCGTCATCGCCACGTTCAGCCCCGAGCGCTGGCCCGTCACCGTGTTCTACCTGCTGGCGCTGTTCGCGCTGTTCTTCCACCTGCGCCACGGCATCTGGTCGGCCGTGCAGACCATCGCCGGCCCGGACTCGAAGTGGCGCAAGCGCACCCAGGCGATCGGCCTCGCCGTCGCCCTCATCATCGTCTTGGGGTTCGCCATCGTCCCCATCTCGGTCACGTTCGGACTGGTGAAGTGATATGAGCACTGACTTCTACCGCGAGGGCGCACCCGCCCTGGACACCAAGGCCCCCACCGGGCCCATCGCAGAGCGCTGGGAGCAGCGCCGCTTCTCCGGGCGGCTGGTCAACCCGGCCAACCGCCGCAAGCTGCGCGTCATCGTCGTCGGCACCGGCCTCGCCGGCGCCTCCGCCGCCGCCACGCTCGGCGAGCTCGGCTACCGGGTCGCCAACTACTGCTTCCAGGACTCCTCGCGCCGGGCGCACTCGATCGCCGCGCAGGGCGGCATCAACGCCGCGAAGAACTACCGCAACGACGGCGACAGCGTCCACCGCCTGTTCTACGACACCGTCAAGGGCGGCGACTTCCGCTCCCGCGAGTCCAACGTGCACCGCCTCGCCGAGGTCTCCACCGAGATCATCGACCAGTGCGTCGCCCAGGGCGTCCCGTTCGCCCGCGAGTACGGCGGCCTGCTCGACAACCGCTCCTTCGGCGGCGCGCAGGTCTCCCGCACGTTCTACGCCCGCGGCCAGACCGGCCAGCAGCTGCTCCTGGGCGCCTACCAGGCCCTGCAGCGCCAGGTCGCGGCCGGCACCGTGGACCTGCACACCCGCCACGAGATGCTCGAGCTCATCATCGTCGAAGGCAAGGCCCGCGGCATCGTCGTGCGCGACCTGGTCACCGGCGAGATCTCCACCGAGCTCGCCGACGCCGTCGTCCTCGCCACCGGCGGGTACGGCAACGTGTACTTCCTGTCGACGAACGCCATGGGCTGCAACGTCACCGCCGGCTGGCGCGCGCACCGCAAGGGCGCCTACTTCGCCAACCCCTGCTACACGCAGATCCACCCGACCTGCATCCCGCAGTCCGGCGAGCACCAGTCGAAGCTCACCCTCATGTCCGAGTCGCTGCGCAACGACGGCCGCGTCTGGGTCCCCAAGAAGAAGGGCGACGACCGCCACCCGGCCGACATCCCCGAGGACGAGCGCGACTACTACCTCGAGCGCCGCTACCCGGCGTTCGGCAACCTCGTGCCCCGCGACATCGCCTCGCGCGCCGCCAAAGTGGTGTGCGACGAGGGCCACGGGGTCGGCCCCGGCGGCCTCGGCGTCTACCTCGACTTCGCCGGCGCCATCGAGCGCCTGGGCAAGAAGGCCGTGGAAGCCAAGTACGGCAACCTGTTCGACATGTACGAGCGGATCACGGGCGAGAACCCGTACGAGCGCCCCATGCGCATCTACCCGGCCGTGCACTACACCATGGGCGGCCTGTGGGTCGACTACGACCTCTCCTCCAACATCCCCGGCCTGTTCGTGGCCGGCGAGGCGAACTTCTCCGACCACGGCGCCAACCGCCTGGGCGCCTCGGCGCTCATGCAGGGCCTCTCGGACGGCTACTTCGTCCTGCCGAACACGATCTCCGACTACCTCGCCGACGGGCCCTTCGACGCCCTCGACGAGACCCACGAGGACGTCGTCGCCGCCCGCAAGGACGTGGACGACCGCATCAGCTTCTTCCTGAACAACGACGGCGACCGCACCGTCGACTCCTTCCACCGCGAACTCGGCAAGATCATGTGGGAGTACTGCGGGATGGAGCGCACCGACGAGGGCCTGCGCAAGGCCATCGGCCTCATCCGCGGCCTCAAGGACGAGTTCTACCGCCGCGTCAAGGTCACCGGCAAGGCCGAAGCGCTCAACCAGGAGCTCGAGAAGGCCGGCCGCGTCGCCGACTTCCTCGAACTCGGCGAGCTCATGTGCATCGACGCCCTCCACCGCACCGAGTCCTGCGGCGGGCACTTCCGCGCCGAGTCCCAGACCGAGGACGGCGAGGCCAAACGCGACGACGACAACTTCTCGTACGTCGCGGCCTGGGAGTACGGGGAGGACGCGCCCGTCCTCCACAAGGAAGCCCTCGAGTTCGAATACGTCAAGCCCACCCAACGGAGCTACAAGTGAAGCTGTCCCTGCGCATCTGGCGCCAGCCCGACGCCCAAGCCCCGGGCAAGATGGTGTCCTACGAGATCGACGAGGTCTCCGAGGACGCCTCGTTCCTGGAGATGCTCGACGTCCTCAACGAGCGCCTCATCAGCGAAGGCGACGACCCGGTCGCCTTCGACCACGACTGCCGCGAAGGCATCTGCGGCGCCTGCTCGCTGGTGATCGACGGCCAGCCGCACGGCCCGCAGGCCGCCACCACGACCTGCCAGCTGCACATGCGCAAGTTCAAGGACGGCGACTCGATCGACATCGAGCCGTGGCGCGCCGGCGCGTTCCCGGTCATCAAGGACCTCGTCGTCGACCGCTCGGCGTTCGACCGCATCATCCAGGCCGGCGGGTACATCTCCGCGCCGACCGGGACCGCCCCGGACGCCCACGCCGTGCCGATCCCCAAGCAGGACGCCGACGCCGCGTTCAGCGCCGCCGCGTGCATCGGCTGCGGCGCCTGCGTCGCCGCCTGCCCCAACGGCTCGGGCATGCTCTTCATGGGCGCCAAGGTCACCCACCTGGGCCTCATGCCGCAGGGCCAGCCCGAGCGGGCCACGCGCGTGCTCGGCATGGTCGCCGCCCACGACGAGGCCGGCTTCGGCGGGTGCACCAACACCGGCGAATGCGCCGCCGCGTGCCCCAAGGAGATCGGGCTCGACGTCATCGGCAAGCTCAACCGCGACTTCCGCAAGGCCGCGGTCCGCGCCGCTTAGCGCGCCGCACATGGAAGAAGCCCCCCGGCTCGCGCCGGGGGGCTTCCCGTTTCTCCTGCCCCGCGTGAGCGGGGAGACCCCAGGGGGTATGTACGCCCCACGTGAGTGGGTAATGCCGCCCCATGTGAACAACGACCCGCGCGCGGTCAGGTCGCGGCGCCCGGCCGTGACCCGTGTCTCTCTTCGGGAACCTTGCAGTTGACGCTGCGTCAGCCAATACCGTCGGAACCGCACCGCGAACGAAGGAGCGCCATCGATGGACGTCTGGACGACCGCAGAGGTCGCCCGCCTGGCCGGCGTCTCGGCGCGCACCCTGCGCCACTACGACGCCATCGGCCTCCTCGAACCGGCCTCCCACGACCGCGGCGGCCAGCGCCGCTACGGCCGGCCCGAACTGCTGCGGCTGCAGCAGATCCTGCTGCTCAAACGCCTCGGGCTGCGGCTCGACGTGGTGGCCGAGATCCTCGCGGGCGACCTCGATTCCGTCGACGCCCTGAAGCGGCACGCGGCCGAGATCGACACCGAGCGCAACCGCCTCGACCGCCTCGCGGCCACCGTCGAGGCGACCATCCGACAACTCGAAGGAGGCCAGCCCATGGCGCCCGAAACCTGGTTCGGCGGACTCGACCCCGCCACCGAGGCCCAGTACCGCGACGAGGCCCGCAGGCGGTGGGGCCAGGCCGTCGTCGAGCGCGCCTGGAGCGTCCTCCAGAAGCTCACCCCCGAGGAGCGCCGGGCGATCCCCGAGGCGTTCCACGGCATCAACGCCCGCCTGGCCGCACTCCGCGACGCCGGCAAGGCCGCCGGCGACCAGGACGTGCAGGAGGTGGTCGTCGACCACTACTGGCTCATCGCCAGGCACTGGGGCGCACAGCCGACCGCCGAGGCCTACCGGGGCCTGGGCGCGCTCTACACCGACGACCCGCGCTTCAAGGAGACCTACGAGCGGGTGGGGGAGGGATTCGCCGCCTACATGCGCGCGGCCATGGACGCCTACGCTGCCGCGAACCTCTAGCGCCGGACCGGTGGACCGCGCACAGGGGCGGCCCGACCGGGCCGCCCCGCCGCTTCCTCCGGGATGAACCTGTGAGCGGGGCGGCCTCTGCGGGTGTCGTCCCGATAGGCTTGGCGGCATGCGCGCACCCCGAGTCCTCTACCGCTGGTATGCGAAGCGCTTGCACCGCAAGCTCGACAGTGGACTGCTGCCTCGGCATGTGGCCGTGGCGATGGACGGGAACCGGCGCTGGGCCCGGCAGCAGGGGTTCGAGGATCCCGGTGTGGGCCACCGCTACGGGGCCGAGCACCTGGAGGACCTCCTGGACTGGTGCGCCGGGATCGGCATCGGGCACGTGACCGTGTACGTGGCCTCGAACGACAACCTCACCAAGCGCGACAGCGGGGAGGTCGCGCATCTGATGGCGATGATCGAGGAGATCGTCGCCGAGAGGCTGATGCGCCCAGGGAACCGGTGGCGGCTGCACCTCGCCGGGCGCCTGGACCACCTGCCCGATTCGACCGCGCACGCGCTCAAGGCCGCCGTCGAGGCGACCGCGGCGCGGACCGGCGGGCATCTGACGATCGCGATCGGCTACGACGGCCAGGTCGAGATCGTGGACGCCGTCCGGTCCCTGCTGGAGGCCGAGGCGGCCCGCGGCACCGCCGTCGGCGACCTCGCCGAGCGGTTGACGGCGGCCGACATCGGCGCCCACCGGTACACGCCGGACCTGCCGGGCGCCGACCTCATCATCCGCACCAGCGGCGAGCGGCGGCTCTCGAGCTTCCTGCTGTGGCAGTCGGCGGGCGCCGAGCTGTACTTCTGCGACGTCTACTGGCCCGGGTTCCGGCAGGTCGACTTCCTGCGGGCGCTGCGCGACTACGCCCGCCGCCGCGCCGCTTAAGCGGTCCAAGGCGGGGTCATCTTCGCGTCCTCCTTGCCGGGCAGGTACGCCTGCATGCCGGCGGGGCCGGTGCAGAGCGCGGTGAACCCCTCCGGGCCGGGGGTGAACTGGCGGGCGGTGCCTGCGGCGATCACGATCGTGTCGCCCGCGCCGAGGTCGGCGGCCTCGCCGTCCACGGTCGCGGTGACGGATCCGCCGAGGACGGTCCAGACCTGCTCGGCGTCGATGTGGTGCACGGGGCCGGCGGTGCCGGGTGCGGCCTCGACCTTCCACAGCGGCGCGGTCGCGCCGCCGAGCGCGGGGGAGGCGAGGGTGGTCATGACCGCCGCGGGGGTCTCGGAGCGGCGGGATTCGGTGCTGCGGACGATGCGCAAGAGGTGCACTCCTAAGATGGACAACATGGTTACCCATATAGTAAACCAGGTTGTCGATCATGGTTGAGCCGACCCCCGGCTACGAGCTCCCGCTGCGGCTCTTCGCGGCCTTCCGGTCCATCATCGACGAGGTCCACGCCGAACTCGCCCGCGAAGGCCACCCCGACATCCGGCCCATGCACGGCTTCGTCTTCCAGGCCATCGGCATCGACGGCACCACCGCCGTCGAACTCGGCGCGCGCCTGGGCGTCAGCAAGCAGGCCGCCGGCAAGACCATCGCGAACCTCGAGCAGCGCGGCTACGTCGAACGCGCCGCCGACGCCCGCGACGCCCGCCGCAAAGTCGTGCGCCTCACCGGCAAAGGCGTCGACGTCCTCGACCGGTCCGCGCGGCTCTTCGCGGCCGTCCAGACCCGCTGGGCCGAGGCCATCGGCGAGGACCGGCTCGCCGCACTCCACGCCGACCTGCGCACCCTCACCCCCGGCGAGCTCTTCCAACTCGACACACCGGGCTGGTTCGGCGCCGACCGCTGACCACGCCACCGCGACCCGTCAGCGCCCCGCACCGTCGCCGTGCGCGGCGATGAACCGGTTCGCCGCCAGCACCATGGGCTCGTGCTCGGCCGCCGCATGACGCGTGCGCAGCCGGTCGCACAACTCGGCCAGCGCCGCCGCGAGATCGGTGAGGATCGGCCCCTGCTTGCCGGTGGCCGTGAGCGCCATGAGCATCGCCAGCCACGCCGGCCCGTGGTCGCGGAAGTTCAGGTGCAGGTTCCGCTCCCCGACGCGGTCGGCGGCCGTGAGCAGGTAGTGGACCTCGGTGGCGATGCGCCACGCCAGGTTCGGGTGCGTCGGGGCGAGGACGTCGACCGCGGGCTCGGCGGTGTGGAGCGCGACGGCCGCGAGCCCGGGATCGCAGCGGGCGCTGATCGTCGCCGGCGCGTCCCGCCCGGCCGGGTCGGGGCACAGCCGGTCGATCAGGCGCGGGTCGAAGAACGCCCCCATGCGCATCGCCGTCTCCAAGGCCGCGCGCAGCGTCAACGGGATCGGCGCGGCCGGAGGCTCGGTCCCCGGGAAATGCCGCTGGAGCAGGTCCGCGGCGCCTTTCGCGTGCGCCGGGCGTCCGGCGGCCGCATGCAGCGCCGCCGCCAGACGCAGGCTGTCGCGCAGCAGCCCCGACGTGCCGTCCAGACCGATGCCCTCGGCGCCGAACCCGCCAGGGGCCGCCTGCCGGGCCGCGATGAGCATCCGGGCCGCCTGGTCGGCGGCCCCCACGGCCAGATCAGGGTCCGCCGCCCGGGCGAACACCCGCGCGGCCCTGGCGATCGCATCGGCCAGGATCGTGAACCCCGGGCTCGCCGGTGCGGCCGGGTCCACATCGTCGAGCAGCCCCAGCGCCGCATCCGCCTCGGTCGCCGCCGTCAGCAGGCGGCCGGCGCCGACCGCGGCCTCGGCCAGGTCCAGGCGCGCCGCGGCCCGCTCCACCGGCCCGGCCTCCAGGCCCGCAGTGATCGAAACCCGCTCGCGCTGCGCCGCATACGCCTGCGCGACCTCGCCCACGGCCGCATGCGACGCCGCCAGGTCCGCCAGGAGCTCCGCGAAGTCGCTGCGCGTGCCCCGGTCCTCGGGATGCACGGCCAGGCAGCCGCGGAACTCGCCGACCGCATGGGCGTAGACGGCAAGGGCGCCTTGATGGTTCCCCGCAGCCGCGAGCTTCACGGCATCGCGGTGCGTCCGCCGGGCATGGCGCCGATTGGGCATTCGGACTCCTCAGCGAGGGATCGAGGCTGTCGCTCGCGCCGTCGGGACGGACGACGCGTCGGCTTCGGGCCCTTCATCGTAGACGCACCCCGCCGACGCGCGGATCCGCCGATCAGCCGATGACGACCTGCTCGGGCCCCGGATGCCCCAGGAACCGGTCGTGCGAGATCTCCCACCCGTACGCACCGGCATTCGCGAACACCAGGCGGTCCCCGACCCCCAGCGCCGACACGAACTGGCCGCCGTTGAGCACATCCCGCGGCGTGCACAGCTCACCGCACACCCGCACCTCCACATCGGACCACACCGGTCCCGTGCGCGGACCCGGCACCACCGTGAACGGATGCGAGTACCCCCACGCCGCCGGCAGCCGGAAATGATGCGTCCCGCCCCGCACCACCGCGAACGCCTGCCCCCGCACCGTCTTCAAGTCCACGACCTCGGCCACGTACCAGCCCGCCGGCGCCGCCACGTACCGGCCCGGCTCGAACACCAGCTCCGCCCCGCCCGTCTCCAGCCCCCGCAGCCCCTGCGCCAGCGCCCCCAGATCGATCCGCGCACCGCGCGGATCGGCCCCGAGCCCGCCGCCCACGTTCACATACCGCAGCGCGAAACGACCCCGCGCCGCCGCCGCCGACCACGCGAGCGCATCGCGCACATGCCACGCGTACGCCTCGGCCTCAAGGCAGTTCGACACCGCGTGCAGATGGAACCCGACCAGGTCCAGACCCAGGCCCAGCGCCCGGTCGATCGCCGCCGGAACCTGCGCCTCGTCGATCCCGAACGGCGTCGGCACCCCCGTCATCTGATGCGTCCCCGGCAGCGCCCGCCCCCGGTTCACCCGCAGCGCGACCGGCCCGGCGAACCCGGCCGCGGCCAGGCCCTCGAGCTCGCGCACGCTCTCGGCGTGCATCCACAACGGCACCGCGCACGCCGCCGCCGCGGCCAGATCATCCGGGGTCTTCGCCGGCCCCGAGAACGCCAGCCGCCGCGCACCCGCGGCCTGCGCCGCGGCCAGCTCACCGCCGGAGGCGCACTCGACCCCGTCCGCCGCGCCCGCAGCGGCCGCCAGCACCGCCGGGTTCGCGCAGGCCTTCATCGCGTACAGCACCGTGTGCCCCAGCGTCTGGCGCACCGAGTCCAGGAACGCGGTGACCCCGGCCGGGTCGTAGATCCACGCGCTGGCGGGCGAGCGCAGGGCCCTGACGTGCCGATCGAGCTGGGGGTGGGCGTGGACGCGCGAGGTCGCGAGCGGATTGTCCACTGGGGTCTCGATCTCCTCGCCGGGGTGCAGGCGCATGGTCAGCAGGGCCTTCGTGGCCTGCTTCGGCGCCAGGTAGGCCGCGCGTTCGGCGGCCGAGAGCCGGCCGTCGAGCTCGTCGGCCAGGTCGGCCCAGAACGCGGCCCCGTCGAGGCCGAGGTCGCGTTCGAGGACGGCGACGAGGGCCGCGAAGTGGTTCTGGAACAGCGTGTACGCCACTTTGGACCGGACCTGGTCCATGCTCGCGGCGTTCACCGGGCTGCCCGGCGGCAGCTCCAGGTCCCACGGCAGCGTCGGCAGGTGGATGCGGGCGCCGCCGAGGTCGCGCGAGACCGGGAAGACCGGGTCGGGACCGCGCATCGCGACGATGCTGTTCTGCAGGTGCGCCTCCAGGCCGATGCCGGCCTCGGCCTTGGTGAGCACCGGGTGGGCGAACAGGCGCGTGTACCTGCGGAGCCACGCGTCGGGGTTGCCGGACCAGCGGGCGTACTCGGCCGCGAGGCTCATCCCGGTCACCGGCGAGGTCGCCGTCAGCGCCGTCGCCGGCACGTACACGAGGTCGCTCGGCTCGATCGTGGCGAGCGGGGCCCGGGCGAGCGCGGTGAGCTCGCGCGACCCCGGCAGCCACGCCCCGGCGGTGTCGGCGAGGATGCGGTGCTCGGATTCGAGGCCGTTGTGGCTGATGCGGTTGATCGCCAGCAGCAGCGCGGACAGGCGCGGGCCCAGCAGCGCGGTCGCGGGGGAGATGTCGCGCCGCGTGGAGGTGACGTGGATGCCCAGCGCCAGCTTCAGGAACCCGGGCGCGTCGTGTCCGGCGAGGGTGCGGATCGCGGCGGTCGGCCAGGCCGGGACGGTCACGTCCATGACCTGCAGCTTCCCTGAGGCGAACAGGTCCCGGTACCCGGGCAGCACCCGGTGCTCCAGCTGCCACGGATGGACCGGCAGCACCGGGTCGGGCAGGTCGAGTCCCTGCCTGATGAGCCCGTGCAGCATCGGGTGGTTGCGGAGGTCGTCGCCCGAGCGCTCCAGGATCCCGGCCCGGTCGGCGACCAGGCGGATGCGGATCGGGCGGGTCGCCTCCAGGTCGTACCGCTCGCGGTCGCGGCGGTCCCAGCCCAGGCGGGTGCGCGCGCACGGATGCAGCTGGTGCCCTTCGGTCGCGAGGGTCTCCAGCAGCCGCGCGGTGGTGTGCACGTCCCTGCCGCACGCGGCGACGAGCTCGGCGAGGGTCCCGGCCCCGGCCCGCGCCGCCAGTGCCGCGAGGTGCCTGTTGCGCCGCTCGGCCCGTACCTGCGCGTGCGCCAGGCCTTCGCGCGCGGAATGGAGTTCGGCGGCGAGGTGCTCGGGCACGCGCGCGCCGATGATCGCCTCGAGCGTCTTCACCGGGTCCTCATCGGACCCGTCGACCTCGAGCTGGTTGAAGGCACGCTCACGGGCGCCTTCGGGCCGTGGCCGGTCGCGGAAGCCGCCCAGGTTCTCGCGCCACGCGGCGGCTTTGATCTGCGAGGCGAGGTTCACGCCGCCGCCAGCGGATTCTCGATCGGCACCCAGATGTCCTCGGTGGGCCGGTCGGCCAAACGCATCGCGGTGGTGGCCTTCATAGCCCACGGTTCGGTCCGCATCGCCTGGGCGGCGCTGCCGCCGATGTCGGCCAGCGCGCGGTCGACACTGCGCCACCACCGGCCCGGATCGGTATCGGTCCAGGTGGCGAGCGCATCCACGAGCGCGGTCAGCGTCGTCGGGAACAGTGCGGCGGTGAGCTTGCGCAGCCGCTCGTCCGCGTCGTCGGTCTGCAGGTCGCCTTCAAGCGCGGGCCAGCCGGTCCTGGGGACGCGGACGCCGCCGAAGTCGCGGTACACGAGGCTCGTGGGCCGGTCGCCGGTGAACGACGCGAGGGCGTTCTGCCCGTGCGCTTCGAGCGCGACCCCGGTCGCCTCGAACAGCCGCACCGGCGCCAACGCGACCCCGACCAGAGCCTCCCACCAGGCGTCGAGGTCGTCCCCGGCGAGCGCGGCCGCGATCGGCCGCCCAGTGGCCGGGTCCGGTTCGGCAAGTGACGCAAGCGGCACCGCCCGCGGATGCCCGACACAGTGCGGAGCGAGCCGGATGACGGCGGCCAGATGCGACAGCGGTTCGCCGTCAGGGCCGCGGGCGATGGCCGCGCGTTCGGTCACGAGCGTGATGTCCTGCCCGGCGGCCGGTACGGACAGGTACTTGGAAAGGAACGGCCCGTTGTGCACCGACGCGGGGGAGACGTGCCGGACCGCCGAGGTCAACTGCAGATCCACAGCGGTCTTGATGTGCAGGTCCCCGGCCGAGACCGTGCGCAGGCTCATCAGCGGCGCCGCATCGCGGAAGGTCCGCACCGGTGTCGTCAGCCCGTGGCGCGCGGCCTGCCAAGGATGGACCGGCAACTGCTCCAACCGACCGCACATGCTCAGCCACACCGGCGGCTCGTCCAGGCCTTCGACCCAGTAGAGCCCCAGGTCGAACCGGGCTCCGTGCTCGGGCGCGTAGGCGCGGATCTCGTCGTCGGTCAGCTCGCCCCTGGAGCGCGCCAGCGGATGCGTCGGATGCCCTAGCAGGACGGCCTGTTCGAACCACACGCTCGGATCGGGGTGGAACGCGGCGGCGGCCGCCCAGAGGTCAGCCGGGTGCGGCCGTGCGGCCGCCAGCGCGAGTGCGGTGCCGCGCACGGCGGCGTCGATCTCGGCGGTGAATCGTGCGGCGTGCGGTGAGCCGGCGCTGAGCGATGCGGCGAGTGCGGCGGCGCTGGTCCCGGTCGCCTGGCCCGGCAGCGGCTCGATCGCGGTGGCGGCCCGCAGCCGTTCGGCGACGATCGCGTCCGCGCGCGCGGCGAGGGTCCCGGCAGTGCTGCTCGCGGAGCCGCGAGCGATACCTGCGGCGGCGTCGACGGTGCCCCCTGCGGCGGGCCCGATAGCGCTGCTCGGGGCGGGATCCTCAGCGCTTCGCGCGACTCGCCCGCTGGCGCTGGCGGATCGGTCGGTGGCGTTCACAGCTGCACTGTACTGGCGGAACCCGCCGGTGTGGAGGGTGCGATTGCTCACGGAGCGTGCGGTTACCCTGCGGTGGAATGCGAGTCGGCAAGTCTCCGGGGGCGGGGCCGGTGGCCACGGCCTACGGCCTACGGCTATCGGTGTGTCGGCGGGGAGCCGTCGATCGGCTCATCACCGCCGCCCCACCGGCCCGATCGAACTCGGCGCGGCCCAGGCCGTCCGGGAGGCCTCCGCCGGTCTTCACCTCGCAGATCCTCGGCGCGCACTTCGCGACACCGGCCTGCGAATGGCTCCTGCGGTTCGCACCTGCCGAACCGCAGCGGCCCGGGCCGAGGCGGTCTCAGGTGCGCACGGCCGGGGTCCGGTCGCCGGTGCGGGGGGCCGGAACCGCAGCGAGGCGCATCCGCAGCGACTGGAGCACCGGCAGGTCGTAGACCATGCCGGCGGCGGCGAGCCACAGGCCGATGTCAGTGGCGGCCTGGCCGACGGCGACGTCGTGGACGGCGGCGGTCTCGCCCGCGCGGGCGGTCTCGGGGAGGGTCGGCCACAGCACCCAGCCCTGCACGTTCGCGTCCGGCAGCGCCGCGTCGAGGGCCTTGACGGCTTCGGCGAGGTTCACGGAGTCCACATCGGCGCCGTCGCGCCCGACCGGCGCGCACAGCAGGGCGATCCGGTCGCCGCAGACGATCGCGTGCGGCACGCGCGTCTCCATGTCCACCGGCAGTGCGACGAACAGCCTGGCCGCGGGCAGGTTGGTGAGCACTTCCCGCAGGAGCTTCCCGGTGGACCGGTCGGCTTTCGGGCGGGTGCCGACGGGTCCGAACGCGTTGAACTGGCGCAGGGCTCCGCCGACCGAGCGGCGCAGCGCGAGCGTGTACCGCAGGCGCTTCACGGTCCAGGCCAGGGCCGCGCCGGTGAGCACGTACAGGCCCAGGGCCCAGCCCCACGGCGTGGCGAGCCCGGCGAGCCAGATGACGGCGACGGCGAACAGGAACGCGATGACGAGCCGCCCGGTGGGCGGGTTCGGCGCGGTGTCGGGGCGGCGCCTGAGGGCCCGGCTGGTCTGGACGAGCACGATGATGGCGATGGCGATCGTGACGGGGATGGCGAGGGCGATGAACAGCCAGCCGTCGGCGGCGAACGCCTGCCCGAGGTAGCCGAGGCCGCAGAACGCCCAGACGGCGGCGACGGCCGCCGTGAAAGCGGCCGCGGCCCAGCTGGAGGGCCGGTGCACGGGCCTGGTGAGGCGCAGGCGGGCGTGCCAGGGGACGGCGACGAGGGCGCCTTCGGTGGGGAAGCCCCGCGCGGCCGGCTGCGGTGCGGGGGCGACGTTCCAGCCGCGGACTTTGCGGTGGGCGGGCTTGGCGGCGGCCTTGCCGTAGCGGCGGGCGGCGCGGCGGCCGAAGCGCAGCAGGTCGTATTCGCGGCGCAGCCCTGGGTGGGAGAGGGTCTCCCAGGCGCCTTGGACGAGGTGGAACTCGTCTTCGTCGCCGCCGCGGTCGGGGTGGGTCTCGCGCAGGCGGCGGCGGTAGGCGGCTTGGATGTCGGCCTTCGGGGCCTGCGGGCTCACCCCGAGGACGCGGTAGTGGTCTGGTTCGTTCACCACGCGGCTCCCGGTCGTTCGTGCGGGGACGGGCCGGTGCCCGAGAGGGGTTGCGGGCGTCGGTCTCGACGGTAATGGAGTCAATCTACCGCCGTATTGCCGCTTCGGGTGTCGCCAGGTCCGACATTTTCATACGGATGCGTCTCATTCGGTGCCGCGCGCGACCGCAGTGGTGACACAGTGGAGTCCCGTTGTGGCGCCGGGTGCGATTCGCCGCACCTTGTCGGCACGCCACATCGCTTACGCGTCAATGTCTTTGACGGTGCGCTTGCGCTCGCCGGGGTCGGCGTCCCATTCGACAACCCATTGCGGCCGGGTTCGGCGGTGGCGACATCGGACAGTGCGCACTGGCGCCGCCGTTATTGCCGGCGCGCCGTTCCAGGGCACGGCGACGGTCCCTGCGCCGTGGGCTCGGTGCCGCGGTCGTGTGCGTGGGTGCCGTTCGCTGCGGCGGGCGGCGTGCCGGGGGCCTGCCCGCGCGTGCGGCCGGTCAGCCCTGCCAGAACCGGGCGAGGGCGGACGCGGCGGGGTCGTCGACGTCGGCGATCGCGAACTCGGAGGTCTCGACCAGGCTGCCGGAGTTCACCCACGGCTCGGCCTCGGCCGAGCCGAGCACGTCCAGGTCGACCCACGGGTAGCCGTCGACCGGCTCGGGGACGTCCAGGTCCAGCTCGGGCGGGAAGCTCGGCGGGTTGTCGGCCTCGTCGACGAGCATGTCCTCGTACGTCGCGGCGTACGCCGTCTCGTCGCCGGCGGGTTCGTCCGCGGCGTCGTCGGGCTCGTCGTATGCGGCGTCGACGGCGAAGTCCTCTTCGAGCGTTTCGTCGCCCTCGAAGTCGGCCCCGTCGAACGCGAACGCGTCGAGGTCCTCGTCGCCGGGATCCTCCCCGTCGTCGAACTCGTCCAATGCGGGGGCTTCCGCGTCGTCGTCGAGGCCGTCGGCGTCGAAGTCCGCGCTGCCTTCGGGCTCGAAGGCGTCGAACTCATCCATCACGCATCCTCCTCGCCTGGGACGAGGGTGCGGGCCTTGGCCAGCACCTCGTCGAGCTGTTTGACCTTGGCGGCCATGGAGTCGCGGCGCTGCTTGAGCGCCGCCTGCTTCTTCGCCCGGGCGGCCTGGTCGGCCTTCTGGGCGTTCTCGGCGGCCGAGATCCGCGCGTCGAACTCGGCGGCGCGGCGTTCGAGGGCGTCGTCCAGCGTGGAGTTGAACACGAACTCGACCTCGGTGAACCGGAAGCTGATCTCCTCGTTGAGATTGGCCCGCGCCTCGGCGATGACCCGCTGGATCCACTGCTTCGCGGCCTGGCGGTTGCCCTGGATCTTGCGCCGGTACAGCAGGTACCCGGCGGCGGCGATGCCGATGCCGACACCGGAGGCGGTCAGGGCGATGGCCCCGATCCCGGCGACGGCACCGAGGCCGATCGCGCCGGCGCCCATGGTGACCGCGCGTCCGGCCATCATGGCCACACCGGCGGAGGACGCCACGAGGAGCGCGCCGTCGGAGTTGTCGCCGCGCCGGGCCCGCCCGGAGGCGGCCGTGCGCAGGCCGGCGGAGATCGAGTTGGTGGCCTGGCGCAGCTCGTCGTCGTTGAACACCTGCCGCAGGACGCGTTCGGCCAGGAGCACGAACCGCTGGTGCAGTTCGCCCGAGAGCCGCGCGGCGATGCCCTGCAAGGCGATGTCGACCCGCTCGGGCAGGGATTCGAGCGTGGCCTTGTTGGCCTTCTCGACCTCGTCGAGCAGCGCCTCCTCCAGCTCCTGCAGGTGGGTGCGCAGGCGGCCCTGGACCTCGATCTTGGCGCGCTGCGTCTCCACCCGGAGCGCGAGGTTCGCCTTCTTCGTCTCGGTGCGCCGCAGCGCCAGGGCCTGCTTCTTCTCCTCCTTGAGCCGGTTGGCCGCCTCAGGGTCGGGGTCGTAGGCCTTCATGTCGGCGGCGGCCGAGACGGCCAGCCGCTGGAACTCGGTGCGCACCGCGCGGACCACGTTCGCCGCCACGAGCGCCTTGCCGGCGGTGGCGACCTTGACCAGCGCCCGCTGCATCTTCCCGATCCCCGACTCCTTGGCCAGGGCCTGGCGGGTCGGGCCCTGCGAGTTGAGGGCGTGCTCGGCGAGCATCGCCGACACCGGGTAGTGCGGGGCGTTGCGGAAGCGCGGCGCGTGCGCCTCGATGAGCGACCGGTTCTCCTCCATGACCGTGCGCCACCCGGGGTAGGTGTCGGTCTTGGTCAGCGCGAACACCACGAAGTTGACGCGCTTGGAGGCCTCGGTGAGGAAGTCCAGTTCGGTCTTGGCCATCGGCGAGGACGCGTCGGTGACCATGATCAGGCACGTGGCCCGGCCGACCGCTTCGAGCGCGATCTGCGCGTGGTCGGGGTCGAGCCCGCCCGTGCCGGGCGTGTCCACCACGGACATGTGCTTGAGCAGCGCCGACGGGTGGCCCACGAGCATGCGCCGCGGCGGCACCATGCCCGGGGGCATCGTGCCGAGCCGGGTGGCCCAGTTGCGCAGGTCGCCCACGCCCAGGAGCATCGGGTCGGCCGCGCCCGGCTGCCAGGCGCGCACCGACGCCTGCTCGGCCCACGCGAACTCCAGGTACGCCGTGGTCGCCACCTGGGCGTCCACAGGGGACAGGCCGGGCATGCCGAGCAGGGCGTTCACCAGCGACGACTTGCCGCGCTTGGTCTCACCGACGACGACGGCGACCGGCTTGTCGGGCTGCCAGCGCGACACCTCGTCCACTTCGGCCGCGGCCTTGGCGTCCACGGTCCGCAAGCTCGCGTTGCCGGCCTTGGCAGCGCGCACGCACAGCTTGTGAATCTGCTGGGCCGGGTTCGGCTTGGCGGGGGCGGCGGCCTTCTTCGCCGGGGCCGGCTTCGCGGCCGGCGGCGGGGTGGCGGTGTCGGTCATGCCCGCACCTGGCCGCGGTAGACGGTGACGATGGGGTGGCGCAGGAGGCGGCCGCGGTCGGTGTACCCGATCTGCTCGGTGCGCGCGATGATGCCGTCCTCGGCGGGGGACCCGGCCGCGACCACGCCGCCGGCCTCGTGCACCGAGGGGTCGAACCGCTGCCCGGTCGCGTCGACCTGGGCCACGCCGACCTTCGCGAACGCGCCGTCCAGGTGCTGGGCGAGCGCGGGGGAGGTGGCCCGGTCGCGCATCCAGATGCACGCCTCGACCAGCGCGTTGCGGTCCGACATCGCCTGGGCGGCCTGGGCCGGCCCCTGCAGCTGCTGCACCGGGATCGGGCCCGAAGGCGCGGGCGTGAACGGCACACCGGAGACCGGCGGGGAGGCCGGAGCCGGCGAGGAGGCCGGGGCGGGGGCGATCGACCGTCCGGTGAGGACGGCCACGATCGCGGCGACGAGGACCGACCCGGCCCCTACGGCCAAGGTCACCGGATCGAACCCGCCGGTGAGGAACACCGCGCCAAGGGCGGCGGCGGCGAAGCCCACGAGGGCTCCCACCAGCGGTCCGCCGAGTCGATTCGTCACAATGCTCTCCTTAGGTCGTGCAGGCGTCCCGCGCGGGGGCCGAGTTCGGGGGCTCATCCGAGCCGCTGGGCGAGTAGATGGAAACCACGATGCACCACGTTCGCCACCCGCGCCTGGGCCGGCGTCGCACCGCCGTTGGCGAACGCCCTCCAGCGCGCGGCGGCCTCGATGGCGGCGCGGCGCAGCTGCGGGCGCGCCTCACCGGGCAGGCCGAGGACGACGCTCGCGTCGTCGGTCAACGCCAGGCGCGCGACCTCGGCCTCCATGGCCTCGGGCAGGGCGACCTGCCCGGTGGTGACCTGAGCGGCCGCCTCCAGCAGCGGCAGGCGGTGGTATTCGGGGCGGGCGACGATCGACTCGACCGCGCCCCGCAGGAGGTCGCGGTCGGCGGCCGGCCCGGACGCCGCAGCGGCGTCGAGGCGACCGAGCGCCCACCCGGCCTTGATCACGTCCGCGCGGACCCCGAAGATCTGGTGCAGCGTCGTGCGCAGCCGCGGGAACCCCGAGGCGGCGAACAGCAGCCGCACGAGCTCACCGGTCGCCAGGTGCGGGTTCGCGCCCAGGTGCGCGATCGCGAAGTGGATGCCGTACAGGTCGAGGCGCTCGAGCAGGCGCTGGCGCTGGTGCTTGTCGACCGGGCCCTCGGTCGAGAGGAACAGACCCGCCGAGGCGAGCATCAGCGCCCGCTTGTCCTCATCGAGCCCGGCGAGGGTCCGCAGCGCCTCGCAGTCGGCGGCGGTCAAGAGGCCCGCCTCGGCCGTCTCGGCCAGCAGCCCCACCACGGGCACCACGTCGCACACGGACCGGCGCAGCACCGCGGCCTGGTCCCCGGCGATCGGACCGGCGACCGGCCACGGGTCCTGGCCCGGGCCCGGCGCGAGCTTGTCCGCCTTGTTGTACAGGCCCAGCGCGTTCATGGGGGAGGACGACAGCTGCTGCGAGGCCTTCGCGAACGCCTGCAGCGCTTCGACGTCGTCGGCGCGGACCTGCTGCGTGAACACGTAGATGATCGCCTCGGCGGACTCGACCGCGGCGCGGGAGTCGTCGTCGACGTCGTCGGCGATCGGCGCGGCGAACAGCATCTCGCGCGCCGCATCGGAAATATCAGTATTGACCGACTGGAGGCCCGGCGTGTCCACCACCGTCAAGTCCCGCAACCGGTCCGAGGACAGCTGCACGTCGATCATCGCGGCCTCGTCGGCCGGGATCGGCAGGGTCGTCGGGATCATCCCGTTGGCGTCCAAGGGCACCGCGTGCTTCGTGCCGTTGCGGGCGACCACGTCGACGCGGTCGGCCGGGCCGTACCGGAACTGGGTCACCACCCGCGTGCACTCACCGGCCGCCGTCGGCGCCACCCGACGCCCGATCAACGCGTTGACCAGCGTCGACTTCCCGGCCTTCAACCGCCCGGCGACCGCGACGCGCAACGGCTGACCGAGCCTGGAGGCCACCTCCTCGACCACAGGACGAGACGCGCTGCTGACCTTGCCGGCCAGCTCTTCGCACATGCCCGCCACACTCGTGGTGAGTTGCCCTGCCACCATGCTCCCGCGTCCGCCCTCTCATCGTTCCCCGGCACCTCGCCACCGACGCCGGTCTGCGGCATCGAAGGTTCCGCAATATCATGAGAGGCGTCGGCGCTCCGTCGACAAGACGACGATACAAACCGCAGCCGCCCGGCCGCCTCCCCCATTCGTGCCACAGCGTAAGGAGCCCCCTTTTGGCCGCCCCGCCGCCCACCCCCGGTCTGGCCCGACCACGCGTCGACACCGTGCCCGCCGACCCCGGCCGCGGCGACCGCGACGAAGCGCTCCACGCCATGGCCGCGGCACTGGCCGGCCCGGGCCTGGTGGTCGTCACCGGCCCGCCCGGGTGCGGCCGCACCCGCCTGCTCGAACGGCTCGCGCAGGCCTCCAAACGCCCCGTCCACGCCGGCGGCGGCCTCGCCATGCTCTCGGGCGCCCCCGCGCTCGCCCTCGAACGGGCCACCCGCGCGCGCATGCCCGCCGACGACCTCCCGCTCCTGGCCGAAGCGGTCTACTCCCGCACCCGCGGCGGCCTCCTCGTCATCGACGACCTCCAATGGTGCGACGCCGCGACCCTCGCCGTCCTCCCGCTCCTGGCCGAACGCCTCCCGGTCGCCGCCGCCCTGCGCACCCCCAACCGCCTCACCGAGCCCGCGCTCGCGCGCCTGCTCGCCGGCGCCCACGTCATTCCCGTCCCCGACCTCACCGACGCCGAAGCCGCCCGCCTGGTCGCCGAAGCCGCACCCGCACTGCCGCCCGCGCGCGCCGCGGCCCTCACCGTCCGCGCCGGCGGCAACCCCCTGGCCCTGACCGCGCTCGCCAAACGCGCCGCGCACCTCGACGCCGGCGAGGACCTGGACCTGGAGAACCCCGGCGACCCCGCCGCAGCAGCCGCCGCCGCGATCGCCGACCTGCCCCGCGCGGGCCGCACCGCACTGGCCGCACTGGGCCTGCTGGGCCGCCCGGCCCACCCCAGCCTCCTCGGCGACGGCGCCGCCGTCCTCCAAGAGGCCGGCCTGGCCGTCCCCGACGGCGCGCACCTGCGCGCGGCCAGCCCGTGGATGGCCGAAGTCGCCGCGGGCATCCTCGACCACGAGGCGCGCCTGCACATGCACGAGCGCCTCGCCGACGCCACGATCGGCGTGGAATCCGCCCGGCACGCCCACGCCGCCGGCCTCGCCGACCGCGCCCTCGCCACCGCCCTGGAAGCGGCCGAGTCCGCCGGCCCCCAGGCCCGCGCCGAAGCGCTCCTGCTGGCCGCCGACCTGGACCCGGCCCATGCCGTCGCCGCCGCCCGCGCCGCGCTGGCGGCCGGCCGCACCCGCGCGGCCCTGGCCGTCCTCGACAGTGCCTCGAACTACAGCGCCTCCAACGACAGTGCCGCCGGCCCCGACGACGGCGAGACCGCCCTGGCCCGCGCCTGGGCGCTCCTGGCCCTCGGCGAGCCCGCGCAGGCCCGCGCCGCCCTCGAACACGCCCCCGCCGGGCCCGAGACCGACCAGTTGCGGCTCCTGTCCGCCCCGCCCTCCGAGAAGGCCGCCCTCGCCGAGGCACTGCGCGCGGCCCACCCCGACCTGGCCCACCCGGGCCTGGCCGCCGCGCTCGCCGGGGACGACCCGGACGCGCTCGCGTTCGCCGAAGCGCTCGCGCGCGACGCCGGCGACGCGACCACCGCGTTCTGGTGCGCCTGGTCGCGCGTGATCGCCCTCGCCGACGCCGCACGCCTGGTCGAAGCCGAAGCGGTCGCCCACGAAGCGGCCGACCGCGCCGGGGCCGCAGGCGCCTACTCCTGGCAGACCCGGTTCCTCGCCGCCGCCGCCTGGTGCCTGGTCCTGTCCGGCACGGGCCTGGACAACGTCATCGCCGCCGCCCAGTCCCTCGCCGACCACGCCCTCCCGGCCGTCGCCGACACGCTCATCGACGCCGCGATCGCCCTCGCCGAAGCCGACACCGGCGCCCTCGGCGCCGCCCGCACCCGCCTCGCGCGCCTCAAAGACGCCCCGGCCGCCCTCGAAGGCCTCGTCGCCTGGCTCGAACACGAGACCGCGTGGCTCGACGGCCAGCCCGGACCCGAAGCGCCCGAAGCGAAACCGGGCCTGGTCGGCGGACTCGCGCACATCACCGGCCGCTGGATCGCCTACGACACCGGCACCGAACCGGTCGCCGCCGACCTCGCGCCCTGGCCCGTACCCGTCGCCTCCACGCTCGCCGCCTGGGACAAGGCCGCACCCGGCCCGTTCGCGCAGGCCGCGACCGCCTGGGACGGCCTGGCCGCCCGCGAGCAGGTCCGCTGCCTCCTCGCGCTGGCCGCCCACGCCGGTGACGCGAAAGCCGCCGTGGCCGCGTTGGAAGCGGCCGAGCGGATCGCCGACGAGCACGGCCTGATCGTCCTGGCCGGCCGCGCCCGCCGGGGCCTGCGCAAGCACGACGTGCGCCGCGACCGCCGGTCGGCGCGCGGCGGCGGGGGACTGACCGACCGCGAGAGCGAAGTGCTGCGCCACGTCGCCTCCGGGCACCCGTCGCGGCGGATCGCCGAGATCCTCGGCATCACCGCCGAGACCGTGGAGACCCACATCCGTTCGGGCATGCGCAAACTGGGCGCGAAGACCCGCACCGAAGCGGCCGTGATCCTCACCGCCGCCGACGGCGGTGCGGCGTGATGGGCGAGCAGGTGCCGCTGCACGTGGTCGGCGCGTCCGGCGACGCGGACGCGATCGTGCGCCGCTGCGCGGCCGCCGGCTGGGCGGCGCACCGCGGGTTCGCGCTCCTCGAGCCGGCCTGGGACCTGGCCGAACGGCACCTGGTGTGCCACGGGCAGGTCGGCGACGACCACACGGCCTCGCAGGCGGTGCTGGCGGCCGCCCGCGGGGCCGGGATCGTCGCCGTGGCGACCGGCGCCCTCGCCCTCAGCCTCGCGGCGGACCTGCGCCGCATCGGGCCCCTGGGCCTGACCCCGGGCAAGGCCGAAGCGGCCGACGGGCTCGACCTCGACGCCGAGCAGCGGGCCCTGCTGGGCCGCCTCGCGGCCGGATCGACGATCGCCGCCGCCGCCGAAGCCGAGTTCGTGTCCCTGCGCACCGCCAACCGCCGCATCGCCGCCGCCCGGCAGTCCCTGGGCGTCAAGACCACCCGCGAAGCGGTCATGATCTACATCAAGCACGCCCGGGACTGAACCACCCGGGGGCGCCGAAGCCTGGACCGCACTCGCCGGCGCCCTGGGGAAGACCAGGATCGAAGGCGTCCACACCAGCCTCGGGCAGTTCCAGGGCGCCCCGCATCGGACGCAACGGCGGCCCTTCGGCGCCCGCGATCGAACCACCCGGATATGAGGCTCTGACCTGCACGAACGATCGAGTGTCGGACCCATGTGGGAGGGTGGTCCTTTTCGGTTGGTCGGAGGCGGATGCGGGTGGGAAGGGGCATGCCCTATACGGCGAACCGCCGTTCGCCGGCACCGGCCCCGGACCACCGCACCGAACGCCCGCACCCCGGCGCTCCTCGCCGCGTCCGCCGAGCAACGGTCTGCGAAGGACCCGCCCCACGCACACAGCCGGGCCCGGTGCGATGGCGCACCGGGCCCGTCGGCTCACTCCTCTTGCGCTACTTCAACTCGGCGAGGCGCGCTTCGGCCTCCTCCAGTTGGCGGCGCAGCCGCGACGCCTCCTCGGCGGCCTCGGACCGGATCTTCTCGACCACCTCGTCCACGACCTCGGCGACCTCGTCCGACCCCGCCGCCTGGCACATCGCCAGCGCGTTCGAGTGGGCGACCTTGGCGCCCTTGACGACCGTGCGGGCGCCGCGGGTGGCCGCGACCGACCACTCGCCGTCCTCATAGGTCAACGTGATCGACAGCTCCGGGTGCTTCGCGGCCGCTGCGCGGGGCCGGGCGACCTTCTTCTTCGGGGCCGCCGCAGGATCGGCGGTGACGGCGGGCTGGGACGCCTCGGGTGTGGTCACGGGTTTCCTCTCACTCACAGCTGGTTTGGGTTTCGGCTCGGGCTCGTCCGGGAGCAGGCCCGGACCCGAAGGCGCGGCCGGCGCACTCGACCGCTGGCGCGGCGCGCGCCGCGCGCCCTCGCCGGGCGCGGGCAGGCGCAGTTCGGTGGCGGAGAACGACAGCTCGTCGGACCCGAACGCGACGTGGACGAAGTCGTCCACCCCGGCCGGGTCGAGGGCGACGACCTTCCCGGTGCGCCCGGCGACCTGCCCGGCGGCGTCGGTGAACACCACCTTCGGCTTCTTTCCTTGCGCCAGCACCGCTTCGAGATGAGCGATGTCGGCACTCGACAGTGACATCGGGGGCTCCTTCACAAGGTTGCGGCGGACACCGTCCTGTCGAACGGCTCCCGCGGGCCGGCCCCTGGGCCGGCCGGTTGCTGCATCCTCCAATACGTACCCCGCGGGTACGACACCACCCCGCAGCGAAGTCGCCCACGCCCGCCCCGCACCACCACACCTCCACCGCCGCACCGCCACCAGCGCCGCACCCCGAACGCCACCGCCACGCCCGCCCGGCCCGGAATATCGGCTGCGGTTCAGTCCCGGGCCATGTCGGGTTCCCCCACCCGCCCACCAGCCCATTTACGCTCTCACCATGAGAGTCGCACTGGTCACCGAGTCATTCCCGCCCCAGGTCAACGGCGTCGCCCGCTCCGTGGCCCGGGCCGCGGCCCACCTGGCCGCCCGCGGGATCGAGCCGGTCGTCATCGCCCCCGCCCCCGGACCCGGACCCCGCCCCGTCTTCGACTGGCCCGTCGTCCACGTCCCCTCCATCCAGATCCCCGCCTACAAGCACTTCCGCGCCGGACTCGCCACCCGCGCCCTCGACGACGCACTCGACGCCCACCGCCCCGACGTCGTCCACCTCGCCAGCCCCTTCGGCTACACCGCCCGCGCCGCCGCCTGGGCCGAACGCCGCGGCATCCCCACCGTCGCCGTCTGGCAGACCGACCTGCCCGCCTACACCCGCGCCTACCACCTCACCGCCTTCGAACAACTCGTCTGGCACCGCCTGCGCTCCATCCACTCCCGCGCCCGCGTCAACCTCGCCCTCTCCGAGTGCACCGCCAAAGCCCTCGCCGCCCAAGGCATCAACGGCCTCGCCGTCCTCCCGCACGGCGTCGACACCGACCGCTTCCACCCCCGCTACCGCGACCAGACCCTCCACGACGCCCTCACCCCCGACGGAGAACTCCTCGTCGGCTACGTCGGCCGCCTCGCCCGCGAAAAACAGCTCCACTGGCTCACCGACCTCGCCGCCACCCCCGGCATCCGCCTCGCCATCGCCGGCGACGGCCCCCGCCGCCGCCCCCTCGAACGCCTCCTCCCGCAGGCGACGTTCCTCGGCGCCCTCCACGGCACCGACCTCTCCCGCCTCTACGCCTCCCTCGACCTCTTCGTCCACACCGGACCATTCGAGACGTTCGGCCAGACCATCCAGGAAGCCCACGCCTCCGCCGTACCCGTCATCGCCGTCGACGCCGGCGGCGCCGCCGAACTCGTCGACCCCGGCGTCGACGGCACCCACTTCCCGCCCGGCGACGCCCCCGCGCTGGCCGCCACCGCCCACGCCCTCGCCGGCCGCCGCGACCTCCTGCGCCAATGGGGCGAACGCGGCCGCCTCAAAGTCCAGAACCGCACCTGGGAAGCCGAAGGCGACGCCCTCATCGGCCACTACGAGCGGGCACTCGCACTGGGGCCTGCACGCGCGCGCCTCGCCGTCCCCACGGCTTGACATACGACAGGACCACCGCACCCAGATACACCGACGACGACACGATCGGCGCGGCCAGCAGCTGACTGTCCAGCACCTGCAGCCGCTCAGGATCCAGCGTCGCGGCCGTCGCCGCCAGCCCCGGCCGCAGCGAGAACACCGTCAACGCGAACGTCACCGCCGTCGCCACCAGCTTCACCAGCACCCACGTGTACGCGACCGTCCACTTCGTGCCCAGCATCAGCACCACCCCCGACACCAGCGCCGTCGCCCCCAGCGGGAGCGCCAGCGCCCCCGCCAGCACCGACATCGCCGTGCCCGCGGCGTACTGCTCGGCCGCCGCACCCGTGCCCGTGGCCCACACCCCCAGGACCAGCAGGCACAAGCTCAACCCGAGCCAGGCGACGGACGCGACCACATGGACGATGACGAAAGCCCGGTACGCAGGGCGGCGAAGTTTGAACATGACCCCACCATCGCCGCCCGCACCGCGACCGCGCCTCCTCGCACGAACGTATCCGCGCCTACGCCCCAGCGCTGACCCCCGCTAGATCGCCTCGGCCGTCACCGACCTCGTGTCCATCCGCGCCCACCGCAACCCGAGCAACGGGAACAGCAGCACCGACAGCATCGCCGCCCCGATCATCGCCGCCGCGATCGACTCCTCCACCAGGCCCCGCTCCGCCGCCGTCGACGCCGCCACCACCACGATCGGCAACTCCGTCGCCGCGAACGCCGCCAGCACCCCCCGCTGCGGCCGCTCCAGCACCCGCGCGAACAACACGAACGTCGTCACCCCCCGCACCAGCGCGAACGCCACCAGGAACACCGGGATCAACGCCAGCGCCGTCACCGAACCCAGCAGCTGATCCAGATCGAACGTCACCCCCGTGTAGACGAAGAACACCGGCACCACCGCACCGAACCCGATCCCGTCGAGCTTCGACTGCACCAGCGCCTCCTCCCGCTCGTCCAGCGCCGACAGCAGCACATGCATGCACACCCCCGCCGCGAACGCCCCCAACGCGATGTCCACCCCGACCTCCGCCGCCAGCAGCACCGAACCCAGCAGCACCAGCACCGACAACCGCACCGCCAACTGCGCACTCGTCCCCAACGTCGCCGACAGCAACCGCGACACCCGCGCCGAACGCCGCAGCGACCCGAACGCCGCCGCCGCCACCGCCAACCCCACCAGGAGAATCACCAGCGTCGTCCGCCCCGAATGATGACCCTCCGAGAACAGCAACGCCAGCAACGCGATCGGCGCGAACTCACCCACCGCACCCACCGCCATCAGATACGGCCCCACCGGCCCCGCCAGCAGACCCGAATCCCGCGCGATCGGCAGAATCGTCCCCAACGCCGTCGAACACAACCCGATCGCCAGAATCAGCACCGCATCCACACCCAGCAGCGCCAACCCGCCCGCCGCCAGCACGAACGACACCACCCACCCGACCGACGCCAACGTGATCGGCCGCCCCCGCACCGCCCGGAAATCGATCTCATACCCCGCCAGGAAGAACAGCATCGCCAACCCCAGCTGCGACACCACCTCGAACAGGACGTGCACCTGCACCAGACCCAGCAACTGCGGCCCGATGAGGATCCCCAGCACGATCTCCACCACCACACTCGGCAGCCGCACCCACCGCTCCAACCGGTCCACCAGCAGCGGCGCCGCCACCGCCGCACACGCCAGCACCAGCAACTCGACCGGCAACGCCCCGTCCAACACGTCCACGGCCGGAGCTTAACGGCCCCACCAGCCCCAACACCCCCGATCGGGGCTTAACCCCACCCGCATTCGGGGGACCACACGCACTACCGACAAGTAACCCGCAGGGATACCGTCGAACCATGGCACTGGCGATCAACGACACCGACACCAAACCCCGACTCCGCGGCTGGCTCCACCTCGCCGCCTTCCCCACCGCGATCATCGCCGGCCTCATCCTCATCAGCACCGCACCCACCCTCACCGGCCGCCTCGCCACCGCCGTCTACGTCGCCACCTCCGCCGCCCTCTTCGGCATCTCCGCCCTCTACCACCGCACCAATCTCACCGAACGCGCCACCACCCGCCTCAAACGCCTCGACCACGCCAACATCTACCTCATCATCGCCGGCACCTACACGCCCATCGCGACCCTCGCCCTCGACGGCACCGCCCGCACCGCACTCCTGACCGGCATCTGGACCGGCGCCCTCGCCGGCGTCGCCTTCCGCACCCTCTGGCTGAGCGCCCCGCGCTGGCTGTACACGGTGCTGTACATCGGTCTGGGCTGGGCGGCGGTGTTCGTGATGCCGCAGCTCCTGGCAGGGGCGGGGACGGCGGCGACGGTCCTGATCATCACCGGCGGGGTGCTCTACACGGTCGGCGGCGTCATCTACGCGCTGAAGCGGCCCAACCCGTCGGTGCAGTGGTTCGGGTTCCACGAGGTCTTCCACGCGTTCACCGTGGCCGCGTACGCCGCGCAGTTCGCGGCGGTCGCCCTGGTGATCCACGGTGCTCAGTGACGGCTCGCAAGCGCCGCCGAAGGCGCCCAGTGACCGCTCGCAAGCGTCGCTGAACGACGCGTCGCACTCGTTATCATTGGGCCCCTACCGAGGAGGTCCTGATGAGCGACAGGCAGGCACGCGGCGTGGACCGCCAGATCCAGGAGGCCGAGGCCCGCGGCGAGTTCAAGAACCTCCCCGGCGCCGGGAAGCCGCTGCCGGGCATCGGGCAGCCGCTGCGCGAGGACTGGTGGCTCCACCAGCAGGCCACCCGCGAGAACATCGGCCTCGACGCCCTCCCTACGGCGCTCAAACTCGCGAAGGAGATCGAGCAGCTCCCCGACACCCTCGACGCGCTGCAGGACGAAGCGGCCGTGCGCGAGGCGCTCGAGGCCCTGAACGTGCGGATCCGCAAGGCCCTCATCGGCCCGATCGACGGACCGCCCCTGCGGTTCGGCCTGCGCGACGTCGATGACGAGGTCCGGGCCTGGCGCGAACGGCGCGCCTGAGTCCGAGCCCACACCACCCGCGCTTGACGGTGTCAAGATTTGTGCTGCATCATGAACTTGACACTGTCAAGAAGCATGCGCCAAGCCAGATGCGCGAGCGCTCCAGGAAAGGCCCCGCCCCATGGTCCCCATCGTCACCCTCACCGCCGCGACCCTCCTGGCCCGCCTCGCCGGACTCCTCGGCGCCGACGCCCTCGACTGGCAGACCTCCCTGCGCATCGGCCTCGCCGCCATGTTCCTCATCACCGGCACCGTCCACTTCGTCCCCAAGTTCAGGGACGACATGGCCCGCATGATCCCCGAGCGCCTGCCCCGGCCCACCGCACTCGTCGCCCTCACCGGCGTCCTCGAACTCGCCGGCGCCGCCGGACTGCTCATTCCCGCGACCGCGCCCGCGGCCGCGATCTGCCTCGCGCTGCTCATGGCCGCCATGTTCCCCGCGAACGTCTCCGCAGCCCGCCGCGGCATCCCCCTCGCCGGAAAACCCGCCACGCCACTGGGCATCCGCACCGCCGAGCAGATCCTCTTCATCGGCCTCGCCGTCCTCGCCGCACTCTGACACCCCCGGGGGAGCAGGCACACCGAAGGCCCCGAACCGCACCGGTCCGGGGCCTTCGGCACAACGCTATTCGACCGGTCGGCCCAACGTCAGGTACGCGAACCCCAGCAGCCCGCGGTGCCCGCGCAGCCACCAGTTCCGGTGCGCGTCGGCCTGCCCGCGGACCTCGGCCGCCCGCGGATGCCCGGGGTTGGCCAGCAGCCACACCTCCTTGTCCGCCAGGAACTGCGACTCGAAGTCGTCCCACTCCGACTGCTCCACCGACTCCACCCGCAGCGGCCGGAACCCGGTCGCGATCGCCGCGTCGACGAACTCCGGCAGCAGCATCCAGTCCCCGGTCGAGGTCTCGGGCCACATCGCGGCCAGCTCCGCCTCCGCCGGCACCCGGTTCCACACGCCGTCGCCGATCAGGAGACGCCCACCGGGCTTCACGATCTTGTACAGGGCCCGCAGTGCGTCCGCGGCCGTACCGAACGCGTGCACCGCACCGATGCAGATCACCAGATCCGCCGGCTCGGTCCAGTCCTCGCCCCGGTACTCCACGAACTCGACCCGGTCGCCGATCCCGCGCTGGGCGGCACCGATCCGCCCCCGCTCCAGCAGCTCCAGGTCCGAGTCGATGCCGTACGCCTTCGCGCCCGGCACCTTCGCGGCCACGCGCTGCAGCAGTTCGCCCCAGCCGCAACCGATGTCGACGATCACTTGCGGGTTCGCCGCCGCGCACTCCTCGACCTGCCGGTCGAGGCGCCAAGCGGCGATGGGGGAGTTGCAGTCCAGGAAGCCGTATCGTGTCGGCGCGTCATGAGCAGTCATCGGACGCCACGGTAACAACGCCCCGCCCCGGTCCGCAATCGGATTGCCCCGCCCGCCCCCGCCCACTACCGTGGCCCCCATGATCACCGTCCACGCCTACGTCCACGCCCTCCCCGCGCACCGCGACGCCTACATCGAGGGCCTGCGCGCCCTCCAGGCCGCCACCCGCGCCAACGACCCCGGGTGCCTCCGCTACGAGTTCTGGGCGTCTATCGACGACCCGAACGCGTTCGTCTGCGTCGAAGAGTGGACCGACATGGACGCCCTCACCGCCCACCTCGACGCACCCCACCACATCGCCGGCAGCGCCGCCCTCGACGCCTACCGCTCCCGACCCGGGGAGATCCAGATCTTCCAATCCACCCCCATCGGCCTCTGACGTCACACCCCTGTAGGAGACTCGCACGCATGACCGACCTCAAGACACACCTGGCACGCTATCTCCAATCCGGCCGCGACGCCGTCCTGTGGAAGCTCGAAGGCCTGGGGGAGTACGACATCCGCCGGCCCCTCACCCACACCGGCACCAACCTCCTCGGCCTGGTCAAACACCTCGCCAGCGTCGAGGTCGGCTACTTCGGCGAGACCTTCGCCCGACCCTTCCCCGAGACCCTGCCCTGGCTCAGCGACGACGACGCCCACGCCGACCTCTGGGCCACCCCCGACGAGAGCCGCGACTACGTCACCGACCTCTACCGTCGCGTCTGGGACCACTCCGACACGACCATCCGCGAACTCGACCTCGACGCCGAAGGCAACGTCCCCTGGTGGCCCACCGAGCGCTCCGCGGTCACCCTCGGCCAGATCCTCACCCACATGATCGCCGAGACCCACCGCCACGCCGGCCACGCCGACATCGTCCGCGAAGGCATCGACGGCGCCATCGGCATGCGCCAAGGCAACGACAACCTCGGCCGCGACGACGAGCAGTCCTGGACCGACTACTTCGACCTCGTCGAAACCAACGCCCGCAAAGCCGCCGGCCGCTGACACCACCGGGCCCCGGCGGTGCCGGGGCCCGAACCGCGAACCGGACAAACCACGCGGCCCAGTGCGGGGGAGTACGACTACGAAGCAGGCCCGCCCTTCCCGCCCTCCCGCTCCGACAGCCGCGCCTCCGCCGCCAAAGCGCGCTCACGCCACGACTCCACCGCCGCACGCGCCTCCGCACCGGCAGCCTCGGCCGCCTCCACACGCGACACCGACACCCGCGCATCGGCCACCGCGCTAGCGAGCTCACTGCGCAACCGCTCCACATCGGCCACCAGCGCCTCCGCACTGGCCGCCGCCTGCTCGGCATCCCGCCGCGCCACCGCCACCTCCGCAACCAGCGACTCCACCCGCGACCGCTCCCGGTCCCGCTCACCGATGAACCCCAGCGCCCGCGCCTCAGCCCGCTCCAACGCCGCCTCACCGGCCCGCAGCGCCTCTGCGGCCTCCGCCGCCACCTGATCCGCCCGCGCCCGAGCCGCCTCCGCCTCACCCCGCGCCACCACCGCCGCCTGCTCAGCCTCCTCACGGGCCGAAACCGCAGCGTCCTTCTCCGCCAACGCCGCCGCCCGCGCCTCCTCGGCCGCACGCGCCAGCGCCTCCGCCTCCTCACGACCGGCCACCGCCGACACCGCCGCATCCTGCGCCGACGACGCCTCCGCCCTCGCCGCCTCAGCGTCCCGCACCGCCGCGAGCCGCGCCGCGACCGCCTCCTTCGCCCGCCCCTCAGCGGCCTCCAACGCACCGGCCACCCGCTCAACCTCGACCTGCGCCGACGCCAACTCCTCACGCAGCACCGCCGCACGCGAGGCCACCTCGTCCCGCTCGGCCCGAGCCGCCGCCACCGACGACGCCGCATCCGACCGCACCTCCGCCAGCCGCGCCTCGACCTCCGCCGGATCGGTCTCAGCCCGCAGCGCCTCAGCGAGCGGCGCGAGCGCCGACGCCATCGACTGCTCGATCTGCTCGTACAGCTCCTCAGCACGCGCGAGCGCGCCCTCCAGCCCCGGCGTCGCCCGGCGCAGCTCGCGCTGGCGCTTCGCCTGGGCCGCGCAGTCGCCCTCGGCGCAGTACAGGCGCGGGCGTCCGCGCCCGGGCTGCTGCGGGATCGGCGTCCCGCACCGCTTGCACAGCGTCGCGCCCTTGGCGGGCGTCTTGGTCGTCGTCGCGGCGGTGGTCGTACCTGTTTTCGTCATGCCCACAACCTACCATTAATAATTTCCGTTTTTAATATTTAAATAACTGAAAAACAAGCGTGTCCCGCCTAGATACATAACTCACGAGAAGTGCCGTTCCCGCAAGTAATGATGATTGGGGGCCGCACACGACCTTCCGCGAACTCGCGCCTCATTCGTCGGGTCGGTGACCCAATTAGCGCGATCGGCCCGGCCGCGGCGTTCCGGGCCCGCTGGGGTGCGTGCCCGGCGGTGCGATGCCGCGCGGCGGGGCCTGGTAGAAAACGTGAATGCTCAAAGGCAAGAAGATCGGGCTCAGAGCCCGGCACGAGGCCGACATCCCGGTCCTGCAGGACGAACTGGCCGACCCGCACACCACGGCACGCGCGACCGGGCAGCCCTGGCGCCCGTTCACCCCCGGATCGAATGAAGCGCCGTTCGTCGTCGGCGACACGAAGGACGACGTCGTCCACTTCTCCATCGTGGACCTCGCCGACGACGCCCTCGTCGGCACCGCGAACCTCTGGGGCATCGACAAGCACGCCCGCGCCGCGCACATCGGCCTCGGCCTGCTGCCCTTGGCCCGCGGCAAAGGATTCAGCACGGACGTCGTCGCGGTGCTGTGCCACTACGGGTTCACCGTGCACGGCCTCCACCGCCTCCAGATCGAGACCCTCGCCGACAACCTCCCGATGCAGCGCGCCGCCGAACGCAACGGCTTCGTCCGCGAAGGCGTCCGCCGCGACGCCTCCTGGGTCATGGGCGAGTTCCTCGACGAAGTGCTCCTCGGCCTCCTGGTCCACGACTGGAAGACCGCCGAGGCGCACTAGCGGGCCCCGGACCGGTCAGGAATCGAGAAGCCCCGCACCTGGCGCCGCCGTTAGCGTGGAGATCAACCCACGCAACGGAAGGAACCGCCATGACCGAAGGATTCTCCGCAGAGGAACGCGCCGCCGTCAAAGCACGCGCGCAGGAACTCAAAAACGCCGGCCGCGGCAAGGACAAGGACGAAGCGGCCCTCCTCGCGGCCATCGCCGAGATGGGCGAACCGGACCGGGCGCTGGCCGAGCGCGTCCACGCGATCGTCACCGCCGCGGCCCCCGAGCTCGCGCCGAAGACCTGGTACGGCCAGCCGGCCTACGCCCGGCCCGGCAAGGGCGGGAAGGTCGTCTGCTTCTTCCGCAGCGGCCTGAAGGACAAGGAGCGGTACTCCAGCCTCGGTTTCACCGCCGAGGCGAACCTCGACGAGGACGGCTTCTGGCCGACCTCGTACGCCGTCACCGAGCTGAGCGAGGACGCCGAAGCGGCCCTGTTCCAGCTGGTCAAGCGCGCCGTGTCCTGATCCCCCGCGCGTGCGTGCCGAATCGGCGAATCGCGGCCCCGCGCCGGTTCCACTTGCGAGGATGTCGGGGTATCGCTTCGACGAAGGGAGCCCGCAATGGGTTCGATCCTCAATCCGTACGTCTCGTTCGACGGGAACGCACGGGAGGCCATGGAGTTCTACCAGAGCGTCCTCGGCGGCGAGCTGAAGGTGATGACCTTCGGTGAATCCGGTATGTCGGGGCCGGGGGCCGACCAGGTCATGCACGCCCAGCTGACCTCGGAGGCGGGCTACACGATCATGGCCTCGGACATGCCGCCCGGCATGGAGCACAAGCCGGGCCAGAACATCTCGATCAGCATCTCCGGCGACGACGGCGACCGCCTCCGCGGCTACTGGGAGGCCCTCAGCGACGGCGCGGAGGTCACCATGCCGCTGGAGAAGCAGATGTGGGGCGACGAGTTCGGCGCGCTGGTCGACCGGTTCGGCGTCAACTGGATGGTCGACATCACCGACAAGTGACACTGCGGGACGCGAACGGGTGTCGGACCCTAGGGTCCGACACCCGTCGTCGCATTCATTACTTGCGGGAATCTCGCGCGGTTGCTGCGGAGCGGTCGTGGCGGCTCAGTTGAGGCCGCGCGGGAGGCGCCAGAACGCGACGCCGGCGAGGATGGCCGCGAGCCCGGCGGCGATGCCGAATTCGATCCACTGGAAGTCCCAGTAGCGGTCGGCGGGCTGGTAGGTGACGTCGAACGTGGCGTCCATGGCGATCATGCAGTCGTCCGGGGTGCCGCCCTGGGTTTCGCAGGCCTCGATGTCGGCACCGGTGACCTCGGTGCCGTCCCCTTTGTCGACGGCGATGTAGCCGGAGATCACCCATGCGCCGGGGATCTTGTACTCCTGGATGCCCGCGCCTGCCGGCCCGATCCCGAACGAGTCGATCTGGCCCACGGTGTTGGCGTCGGCCCACGCGATCGTCTCGGTGACCGGCTCGGCGAAGTGCGGGCGGAGCACGTTCGCCATGACCAGCTGGAAGACGACGAAGACGAGTAGGGTCACCGCCATCGCCACGAGGGTCTTGCGGGCCAGGACGCCGACGACGAGGCCGAGCGTGAACGCCAGCAGGGCGTACCCGAACGGGGCGAGGTCCCTGGCGGCGAACGTGAGCGGTTCGAACCGGCTGTCGACGACCTTGTCGAACGGGCCTGCGGCCCAGGTCAGCAGGAGGCTCAGCGCTCCGGTGAAGAGGACGCTCACTCCCCCGACCAGTGCGAGTTTCACTGCGAGCCAGCGGGTGCGGGTGACCGACTGGCTCCACACCAGGCGGTGGGTGCCGGTCTCGAGTTCGCGGGTGATGAGGGGCACGGCCCAGAACGCGCCGATGAGCGCCGGGGCGGCGAGCAGGAGCACGCCGATGAGGAGCAGACCGGACCCGAACTGGTCGGCGAGGGTGTGCGCGGCCTCCTCGCAGGCGGTGGTGCAGTCGGTGATGTTGACGCGGTAGGCGTCGCGGATGTCGGCCGCGAGGTACAGCAGGTAGGCGGCGACGGCCGCGACGACGCCCGCGGTCCACAGTGTCTGGGCGCGCATTTGGCGCCAGGTCAACCAGATCATGCGCGGGTCTCCTGGAGGGTCGGGGTGCCGATGCCTTCGGCGCGGTGGAGGTAGGTGAGCACCATGTCCTCGAGGCCGATGGTGTCGGCGCCGGGGAGGTCCAGGGGCCGGCCGGTGGTGTTGTGGACGATGAGGGTGGTCTGCCGGTCGGTGTGGTCGGCGGCGATGACCTGGACGCCGTCGGGCAGGGTGTCGAGGGTGCCGCGGGGGCCGACGACGCGGTGGTGGGCGGCGAGGAGGTCGTCGATGTCGCCGGCGACTTGGACGCGGGACTCGGCCAGGACGATGAGGTGGTCGCAGACGCGTTCGACGTCGCCGATGAGGTGCGAGGAGAGGATGACGGAGACGTCGAGTTCGGCGACGAGCTCCATGAGGTTCTGCAGGAACGCGCGGCGCGCGAGGGGGTCGAGGGCGGCGACCGGTTCGTCGAAGATGAGCAGCCGGGGGCGTTTGGCGGCGGCGATGGTGAGCGCGAGCTGGGCTTTCTGGCCGCCGGAGAGGCGTCCGGCCTTCTTGGCGGGGTCGAGGCCCAGTTGCGCGATGCGGTCGCGGGCGAAGGCGCCGTCCCAGGTGGGGTTGAGGTGCTCCCCCAGTTTCAGGTGGTCGTCGACCGAGAGGCCGGCGTAGACCGGGGTGTCCTGGGCGACGAAGCCGACGTCGGCGAGTGCGGCGCTGTCGGCGGCGGGGGTGCGGCCGAGGACTTCGATGTGACCGCTGGTGGGCCGGATGAGTCCGGCTGCGAGGGCCAGGAGTGTGGACTTGCCGGCGCCGTTGGGGCCGACGAGGCCGACGATGCGGCCGGCGGGGATGTCGAGGGTGGCTTCGGTGAGCGCGGTGTGCTTGCCGTAGCGCTTGGTGAGGGTGTCGGCGCGCAGTACTGGGGTGTTCATGGGGTCACCTGGGTGCCTTTCTGATGGTGGTGTCGAAGAGGGCGCGGATGGCGGCGTCGTCGAGTCCGGCGGCGCGGGCGGTGGCGATCCACTGCTGGAGTGCGGTGCCGAGTTCGGCGTGGGCGTCGAGGCTGGCGTCGGCGAGGGTCGCGGTGACGAAGGTGCCGCGTCCGGGCTGGGGTGCGACGAGGCCTTGGCGTTCGAGTTCGCGGTAGGCCTTGAGGACGGTGTTGGGGTTGATGGCGATCTTGGCGACGACTTGCTTGACCGTGGGCAGCTGGTCCCCCACGTCGAGCATGCCCAGGCGGAGGGCTTGCTGGACTTGGTGGACGAGTTGCATGTACGGGGCCACGCCGGAGCGGGGTTCGAGGTGGAAGTCGATCACGAAGTTTCTCTATTTCACTAGGATGTTAGCACTATAGGGCTATGGGGGTGCCCGCGTCGAACGCGGGGTCCCGCTACTCCCCCGCCGGGGGCTATCGTCCCTGGTTGCGGGGGTGGCGGCGGGCTTGGCGCTCGTTGCCGAACTTGTAGGCGCCGGTCCAGCGGGCCATCACGAGCTGCTCGTCTCCGGCGGCGATCTCGTCGAGGAACTTCGCCGCGCGGCCGCCGCGCAGGGTCGCCGCGTTCCGGCCCCGGTGGACGATGACGATCGTGCCGTCCGAGCGCTGCGTGTAGCCGAAGCCGCTGGCGGCGCTCATGCGGGCGTGCTCGCCTTGGCGGCGCTGCGGACCATGAACGCCGCCGCCACACCGCCGAGGAACCCGAACAGGTGGGCCTGCCAGGAGATCTGCGGCTGGGACGGGAAGATCCCCCACACCATCGACCCGTACACGGCAACCAGGACGAGCGCGATGAGCAGGTCCCCGATGCGCCGCATCACGACCCCGCGCGCGAGCAGGTACCCGAAGAGCCCGAACACGACCCCTGAGGCGCCCACGGTCACTGAGTACGTCGGCGAGAACAGCCACACGCCCAGGCCCGAGGCCAGCAGCGAGACGGCCAGCGCGGTCCACATGCCGCGCCAGTCGCGGAGTGCGGCGATGATGCCCATGACGATGAGGGGGACGGTGTTGGAGGCGAGGTGGGCGGCGTTGGCGTGGAGGAAGGGTGCGGTGGCGATGCCGGTGAGGCCTTCGAGGTTGCGGGGGGTGATGCCGTAGGCGGTGAGGTGGGCGGGGAGGATCCAGTCGGTGATGAGGAGGAGCCAGAGGAGGGCGATGACGGTGCCCCAGAGGGTGAGGGCGCGGCGGAGTGGGTGCATGGGTGCGGGGGTGGTGGGGTTGGTCATCGCTGGTCCTTTGGTGTGGTGCGGTCGTGCGGCGGTGCGGGGTGGTTCGTGTTGAAGGGTAGTCGGTGGGTGCTGTTGTGCGGGGGTTCGCTGGGGTCGGGCGTGAGGGCGTGCGGGGGTGGGTGCGGGTGGTAGGTTCCCTCGGTGGCATTGAGCCTGCTGAGTCGAGTTTGGAAGCCGGTGGTCGCTGCGTGCGTGTGCGTGGGGCTGCTGGCCGGTTGCGGCGTGGATGACGGCGCCGCTGAGGAAGGGAGTGCTGACGTGGTGCAGATCAGTGAGGGTGTCGAGGTGTCGGTCTCGGCTGAGATGGATTCGCGGCCGGTGGTGACGGTGCCGAGCGGTGAGGAGCCGCCGAAGGAGCTGTTCACGTTCGACGTGGTCGAGGGTTCGGGTGCGGAGGCGAAGGCCGGTGATTCGGTCTCGGTGCAGTACGCGGGGTTCAACTGGTCGAACGGCAAGGAGTTCGATGCGTCGTGGAACCGGGGGGCGCAGCCGTTCGCGGTGTCGCCGCTGGGTTCGGCGCCGGTGATCCAGGGCTGGAACGATGGTCTGGCGGGTGCGCAGGTGGGGGCGCGGCGTCTGATCGTGATTCCGCCGGAGCTGGGTTATGGTGCGGCGGGTGCCGGTGGTGTGATCGGTCCGAATGAGACGCTGGTGTTCGTGGTCGATGTGGTGTCGATCAACGGCCGCAAGTAGTCTGCAGGGTTTTTCTGGGGGCGTCGCGCAACGCGCGGCGCCCCCCTTTTTTGTGTGGTGTCAGCCTCCGGCGATGGAGGGCAGGATCTGGATGTCGTGGCCGTCGACTGGTGTGTCGAGGCCTTGGAGGCGGCGGCTTTCTTCGTCGCCGATGTAGATGTTGACGTAGCGGCGGAGTTTGCCGGCTTCGTCGCGCAGTCGTCGGCCGAGGCGGGGGTGGGTGGCGGCGATCTGGTCGAGGACGTCGGCGAGGGTGGCGTCGGGTGGTGCGTCGACGTTGAGGTGGCGGGCCCCGCCGCATTCGGAGGCGAGTGCGGCGGGGAGTTTCACGTCGATGGTCACGGGGTCTCCATGGCGCGGACGCAGAGGACGTCGGGGAGGTGGGCGGCGACGAGGTGCCATTCGCCGGTCTGGTCGTCGGCGGCCCAGACGTCGCCGCAGCGGGTGCCGAAGTACCAGCCGGGGTCGGTTGCGCCGTCGGTGCAGGCGCCGTCGCGCATGACGGTGCCGAAGTACGGTTCGGTGGGGAGGCCGGTGCCCCAGGGGTTCCAGGTGTCGCCGGCGTCGGTGGTGCGCCAGGCGCTGATGCGGTGGTCGGGTGGGGTGCGGTCCATGGATTCGCCGACGGGCCAGGCCATGACGGTGCCGGCTTGGGTGGGGTGGGCGACCATGGCGAATCCGAAGTTGGAGGGGAGGTTCTGGGAGATGTTGGTCCAGCCGCCGTCGGGTTTGGTGGCGCGGTAGGCGGGGCCGTGGCTTTGGACGAAGAGGGTGCCGTCGGCGTCGCGGGTGACCTTGTGGATGCACTGCCCTGATTCGGGGGTTTCGTCGGGTGCGTAGTCGACGGTGATGCCGGCGGTGATGCCGTCCCAGGTCTGGCCGTCGTCGTGGGTCTGGTAGATGCCGCCGGAGGAGATGGCGACGGTGAGGGTGCGGGGGTCGGCGGGGTCGGGGACGATGGTGTGGACGGCGGGGCCGCCGGCGCCGGAGGCCCAGGTGGTGTGCTGGGGGTGGTCCCAGAGGGCTTGGTTGAAGGTGAAGTGGTGGCCGCCGTCGTCGGAGGTCCAGAGGCTGGTGGGTTCGACGCCGGCCCAGACGCGCTGGCCGGGGCCGAAGGCGAGTTGCCAGATGCGTTTGACGGTGTTGGTCTGCTCTGCGTCGGGCTGGTCGATGCCGGCGGTGTCGGAGAAGTCGAGGGGCCGGTACGGGAGGTCTTGGGGGAAGGCCATGGGGGCGTTCTCGGGTTCGGACCAGGTGGTGGCGTGGTCGTCGGAGTGCCAGATGCTGGGGCCGAAGAAGGTGGAGGCGCCGACGAGGACGCGGCCGGTGGTGGGGTCGCAGGCGGCGGCGTAGATTTCGGCGACGGCGGTGAAGCCGTCGTCGTCGAGTTTTGCGGGGCCGTCGACGCTCCAGTGGCGGCGGTCGTCGCTGCGGGCGGTGAAGAGGCCTTTGCGGGTGCCGATGAGGACGAGGTAGGCCATGGTGGGCTCCTTTGCCGTGTCGTGGTGGCTACTGGTCCCATCGTCGCGCTCGGGTGTGACGTTTTCAGGCGGTTGCGGGTTTCACTGGGTCAGGAGGGCTTTGATGTGGGCGGCGACCTGGTCGGGGGTGCGGTGGGTGGTGTCGATGAGGTGGGTGGCGTCGCGCATCCAGGTGGTGAGGGCGGTTTCGTAGGTGTCGCGGTGGTCGAGGCGCCATTGGCGGGCGGTGGGTTCGTCGGTGTCGTGGTCGACGCGGTGGCGGAAGGTGTCGGCGTCGGTGTGGAGGGTGAAGGCGCGCAGGGGGATGTCGGCTTTGGTGAAGCCGTCGGTGAGTTCGGTCCAGTACTGGTGCTGGAGGACGGTCTGGGGGATGACGAGGGTGCCGCCGGTGTAGGCGAGGACTTGGCGGGCGGTCTCGATGGTGAGGCCGCGCCAGGGGTCCCATTCTTTGAAGTCGTGGTGCGGGAGGTCGCCGATGATGCCGCGCAGGAGGTATCCGATGTGCTCTGAGTCGAAGAGGCGGGCGGGGAGGGCGTCTTTGAGCAGGCGCGCGGTGGTGGTCTTGCCGGCGCCGTAGGTGCCGTTGAGCCATACGATCATTCGGGGGAATCTAGCAGGAGCGGGGCGGTGCGGGAAGCGCCGGTTGTGTTACGTTGCGAACACCCCGGGCGCACCGCTGCGTCGACCCCGCCCGTCTCGTGTCCCGTTAGGACGTTGCCCATGCGCGCCTCCCGTCTGCTCCTGCTCCTTCCGCTCGTGCTCGCCGCCGGCTGCTCGGACCTGTCCGGTCTGGTGGAGGAGGCGACCTCCGCTCCCCCGTCCGGGACCGGTTCGCAGGTCTCGAACGAGTTCACCGACACTGCGCCGTTCACGGTCACGGTGGACCCTGCCGCGTTGCAGGCGTCCATCGAGTCGCTCGAGGTCGCCGATGAGCGCGACGACGGCTATGACCGGTCCCTGTTCCCCCACTGGAAGGACGATGACGGCAACGGCTGCGACGCCCGCGACGACGTCCTGGTCAAGCAGGACCGCACCGGGGCCCTCACTGAGGCCGACTGCGACGGGGCGATGACCGGCGAGTGGGTGTCGATGTACGACGCCGAGACGGTGACCGCCTCCGGGGACATCGACATCGACCACTTCGTGCCGTTGAAGGAGGCCTGGGGTTCGGGCGCGGTCGACTGGACCACCGAGGACCGGCAGGCCTACGCGAACTGGCAGGAGAACAACTGGCACCTCATCGCCGTCACCGCCTCCTCCAACCGCTCCAAATCGGACCAGGACCCGGCCGAGTGGATGCCCGAGGACGAGACCGTGTGGTGTGCCTACATCTGGGCGTGGGTCGAGGTCAAGACCGAATGGCATCTCAGCGTCGACCAGGCCGAGCAGACCGCGCTCCTGGACTACACCGCCAGCGCCTGCTAGCCGAGCGCGAGCCAGGCGACGCCGAGCTCAGTGGCCGCGGCCTGCTCGGTGCCGGTGAACGCGTCGCGGCCGGTGGCCTTCGCGATGAACGCGACCGCGTCCAGGCCGAGTGCGGCCAGTGCGGTGCCGTAGGCGGGGCCGAGGAGCAGCGCAGCTGTGTGGGCGGCGGCTTCGGGGGTGGTCCAGCGGGGTCGCCCGAGGGCGTCGGCGAGGTCGATGCCGTGGACGGCGACTTCGACGACGCGGGTGGTGAGGAAGTCTTCGAGGGTCATGGGGTCGCCGTGGCGGGTGGTGACGCGCCGGGACGGGGGTTCGGCGGCGCACCGGTCGGCCGCGGTGCGCCAGGTGGTGCGGAAGCGGGCGGCGACGGCCGGTCCCCCATCGGCGGCGGCTTCGGCGGCGGTGTCGATGCGGGTCGCGTTGACGGCGGGTGAGAACCGGTCGTCGGGCCGGTAGTAGCCGGCGGCGTCCACAGTGGCGGCCGGGGGTTCGGGGGCGTCGAGCATCGGTTCCAGGCGCGCGAGGGTCATGGTGATGTGCGCGGCGAGTGCGGCGGCGTCCCAGGGGGTGCAGCGGGTCGGTGCGGCCCAGGCGTCCGCGTCGAGCCCGGCCAGGACGGTTGAGAGCCGCTCGGATTCGCGGTTGAGCGCGGCGAGTGCGGATGGCATCATGGGCGGCATCCTATTGTCCTGCGCCGCTGGGAGTGCCGATGCTGTACGCCGCCGTGATCCGCCCCGTCATCGACCGCGTCCACGTGTCGCTGCGGCACGCGGCGCGACAGGGGATCAAGGACCTGTACGCGCGGCGGGGGCTGACGCCGGGCCTGGAGATCGACGTGTTCTACGCGCTGCTGGACCACCCGGTTCCGGAGGCGGCGCTGGCGGCGCGGATGGTGTACTGGCCGTTCGATCCGGTCGCGGCCGAGGCGCCGGGTCTGGTGCGCCGCATCGACGGGTACTGGCATCTGACCGACGCGGGCCGCGAGGTCGTAGTGGAGGCCGAACGGGTCTTCGGAGCGACCGCGGAGCGGCTGTGGTCGCACCGGCCCTCGCCGTCGATGCCGGGCCTGGCCGCGGTGGACGCGGTGCTGCCGCTGGTGGAGCGGCTGCTGGAGGCCGGGCAGGCCACCGGCGGACCGGTGTTCCAGGCGCTGACACCGGTGTGGGACGCGGCGGACGCGTCGCCGTCGGCGCGGCTGTCCTCCCGGTTGGAGGCGCTGCGGCACCATCGGGCCGACGCGCACCGGGCTGCGTGGGTCGGAGCCGAGTTGACCGTGGAGGAGGTCCAGGCGCTGGCCCCGGGGCCGGAGCGCGAGGCGATCGAGGAGGAGACGAACCGGCTCGACGCGCCCGTCTACGAAGTGCTGGACGACGACGAGCGTCTGGTACTGCTGGGCGGCCTGGGCGCGCTGCCCGATGGCCTCGCCGACCGGTAGGCGAGTCGTCCTCACCGGGGCATAGAGTTGCTGCCCATGGCTACCGAGGCTTGGGAGGCGCGCGCCGCCGCGCTGTGGGACCGGTTGGACGACATGGACGAGGACGTGTTCGTGCAGGCGATGACGGACCTCGCCGCCGAATGCGGCCCCGACGACCCGGTCGCGCTGTTCGAGGTCGGCGGCGCGCACGACTCGACCGGCCGCACCGAGGCCGCCGTCGGCTACTACGAGCGGGCCGTCGCCGCCGGACTCTCCGGCGTGCGCCGCCGGCGCGTGTCGATCCAGATGGCCTCGTCCCTGCGTGAACTCGGGCGGCCCGAGCGGGCCCTGGCACTCATCGATGCGGAGAAAGGCCGCGGGTCCGACGAGTACGACGGCGCCCTCGCCATGTGCGAGGCGCTCACCCTCGCGAAACTCGGCCGCGACCGCGAAGGCCTCTCGGTCGCGCTCATCGCCCTCGCCCTGCACCTGCCGCGCTACCAGCGGTCGACCGTGAACTACGCGCGCGGCCTGGTCGAGGAAGACCCGGTCGGCTAGGACGCGCGCGGACCGCTTTTCCGGCGAGCCTGACCGCCGGCGCACCCGGGGCGATAGGTTCGATGGCGTGGATCCGCGATTGACCGTGGCCGAACTGGACCCGGACCGGTGGCCGCATTTCGTGGCGCTGGCCCGGCAGATGGGCGGCAACCGGTCCTGCTACTGCATGTGGTGGCGTGAGGAGCGCGGCGAGCGCCTGCGCCGGCCGCGGGCGGAAGCGGCCCGGCAGGTGGTCGACCAGGGGCCGCCGCCGGGGCTGATCGCCTATGACGGCGACACGCCGGTCGGCTGGTGCGCCGTGGCGCCGCGCTCGGCGTACCCGCGGCTCAACACCGCCCGGGACACCCGGCCGCCGGCCGACGCCGACCTGGACCGCGTGTGGGTGGTGTCCTGCTTCTTCGTGCCCGAGCAGTGGCGCGGGCGCGGCGTGTCCCGGACGCTGCTGGCCGCCGCCGTGGACTTCGCCTACCGCCACGGCGCGACGGCGGTGGAAGGCGTGCCGGTCGATCCGGCGGTGGTGGACCGCAGCCCGGGCGGCTCCTACACCGGGACGCTGCCGCTGTTCCTGGCCGCCGGGTTCGAGGAGGTCGCCCGCCCCACCCCCAAGGCGCGGGTGACCGTCAGGCACCGCCGCCGCAGCTGACCGGCACTGGGAGGACCGGCGCATGCCGTTTCTGGCAGTCCCGGGCGCGGCGTCCCCGAGGCGACGCATTGGCAGCGCGCATCGGCCTCGCGGCCGGGCTGGGCGTGGGCGCTCGATCCTCCGGGTCAGCCCCTGGTGCTCGCCGATCGCGTTGCGGCCCTGGACCTCGCGATCCGATCCAGCGCGGAGCCGGTGGTCCTCGTCGGCGCTGGTCCCCGGCCTCAGTTGAGCGGGTCGGCCAGGACCGCTGCCAGGTTGGCCGCCTGGACGCCGTCGGGGTCGCTGCCGGAGACGCCGGACATCATGATGAGCGCCTTCCACAGTGTCCAGGCCCTCGCGCGCGCCCAGGTGCCGTCGTCGAGACCGGCCGCGTCCCGGAACCGGGCGCGGTCGTCGCCGGTGAAGAAGGTCCAGGCGATCTGGAGGTCGCAGGCGGGGTCGCCGACCCCGCACGTGCCGAAGTCGATGAGCGCCGCGAGCGCCCCGCCGGAAGTGAGGAGGTTCCCCGGTGCGATGTCGCCGTGGAACCACACCGGCGGACCCGTCCAGACCGTGCGCATCCCCTGCTCCCACACGGCTTCGCACGCGCGGACGTCGACGGTGCCGCCGAGCAGCCGCAGGGACTGCTGGACCTGGTCGGCGTAGGCGCTGGGGTGGCAGCCGCGGTAGAACGAGTGGGCCCCGGCGGCCGGGCCGCCCGTTGCGGGCACGGCGCGCAGCGCCGCCAGGACCGCCCCGAGGTCGCCGGCGAGCCGGGCCCGGTCGACGCGGTCGGCGTCCAGGAGCGTGTCGCCTCCGATCCAGCGCCGGACCGACCACGGGTGCGGGTAGGCGGCGGTGGGGCGGCCGACGGCGACCGGTTCGGGGATCGGGAGCGGCAGGTGCGCGGCGAGCAGGGGCAGGGCCCGGTCCTCCTTCGCGACGGCGGCGACGTACCCGGGGCCGCTGGGCAGGCGCACCGACAGCGCCTCGCCGAGCCGGAAGGTGCGGTTGTCCCAGCCTTGGCGCGGTACGGGCGCGACGGTCAGATGCGCCCATTGCGGGAACTGCTCGGCGACGAGGTCCGCGACGAGTTCGGCGGTGATGTCGGTCAAGGGGTGCCTTTCACGAGGTCGCAGGCGGTGCGCACGACGGCTTTCGCCTCGCCTTCGAGGTGCCCCTCGAGGCGGGCGGCGGCGTGCCGGTACAGGGCCAGGGCCGCCCGGCAGCCGGCCTCGTGCTCCACAGTGGCGACCCCGGCTGCAGCGTCCCACGCCTCGGCCCAGGCGGGGCCTTCGGCGGCGGCCACGGCGTCCCACAGGTCGTTCTCGGAGTCGCACACCAGCCGGTTCGCGACCGACATGGCGTACCCCAGTTGGAGGACGAGGATCGCCCGGTTGGCGGCCGCGGCCCGGGACCGGCCCCGGGCGAGCATCCCGTACGTCTTGTGGACCTCCTCGGCCAGGCCGACGAGTTCCCCTGCGGCCCAACGGTCGGCCTCGGGGCCGATCACGTCCCACGTCCAGGCGTTCGCCTGGGCTTGGAGGCGGGCCATGTGCCCGTCGGGGTCGTGGAGCAGGCGCGCCCGCCGCCATGCGCCGACGGCGACGACCGCCTCCCACGGGTTGGCGAAGGCGCCTGCAAGATCGGTGAGGGTCTTGCGGGAGAGGGTGACCATGCGGCCGTCGACCTGCCGGATCTCGGTCCCGGGACCGGCGGCGACAGCGTCGTGCTCGACAGCTTGGTCTTCGAGGGCGCGGTTGTCGACAGTGCGGTCGTCGACGGCGACGAACAGGTCGATGTCGGAGTGGGGGTGGTCGGTGCCTTGGGCGACCGATCCGAACAGGGCGACGCCGAGCGCACTGGGGGCGAGGTCGGCCGCGAGCCGCTCGGCGATCGCCAGCGCGTGGGAGGTGTGGTGCACGCGTCGAGTATTCCCACCTCCGGGCGGGGTGTCGACCGGTTTTCAGACGCTCCGGTAGTACGCGATCTTCCCCGAGATGTAGTCGCGTTTGGCCGCGAGGTCGTCCAGGGACGCGTCCACGGCGACCCGGTGGGCCTCCAGCAGCCGGATGCGCTCGGGAATGGTCTGGTCGCCTTCGCGCACGAGCGCGGCGAAGCGCGCCATCTGCTCGACGGGCATCCCGGTGTCGCGCAGGCACTTCAACGTGCCGAGCCACTCGAGGTCGCCGTCGGTGAACCGCCGCTGCCCGGTCGCGGTCCGCCGCACCTCGTCGATGAGGCCGATCCGCTCGTAGTACCGGAGGGTGTCCATGGTGAAGCCGGACCGGCGCGCGCATTCGCCGATCGTGTACACGGGGGCCGTTGCATTGTCTGCCACGAACAACGACGATACCTCACGTCGGCTGCCTGCGGGTTTGCGCTGGAGTCCACTCCAAGTCCTAACGTCGGCACCACAGAAGCGAACGAGAGGAGACCGCTGTGGAGCGGATCGCATTGGGGACCGACGGGATCGACGTGTCGCGCCTGTGCCTGGGGGCCATGGCCCTCGGCGGCGTGCAGGACGAGGCGACCAGCTTCGCCATCCTGGACCGGTTCGTCGAACTGGGCGGCAATTTCATCGACACCGCCAACTGCTACATGTTCTGGATCGACGGCGGCACCGGCGACGAGTCGGAGCTGCTGCTGGGGCGCTGGCTGGCCGCGCGCGGCAACCGCGACGACCTGGTCATCGCGACGAAAGTGGGCCGGCGCCCGTCGTTCCCGGGCGGGGGCATGGACCATTCGGAGCCGCTGACGCCCGAGCGGATCGGCGCGGGCCTGGACGAGTCGCTCGAGCGGCTCGGCACGGACCGGGTGGACCTGTTCTGGTCGCACCGCGACGACCGCCAGACGCCGCTGGAGGACACCGTGGCCGGGTTCGACGCGGTGGTGCGGGCCGGGAAGGCCCGGATGGTCGGGGCGTCGAACCACGCGTCGTGGCGGGTCGAGCGGGCCCGGGCGGTCGCGGCCGCCACCGGCGCCGCAGCCTACACGGCGATGCAGAACCGGTACTCGTACCTGCAGCCGCGCCCGGGCACGGTGCTCCCGGAGGGCGGGCATGTGCACGCCGGTGACGCGGACCTAGATTTCGTGGCCGCGACGCCGGGGACGGCGCTGCTGGCGTACTCCTCGCTCCTGTCGGGCGTGTACACGAATCCGGCGAAGCCCTTGGGCGAGCACTACCGGCACCCCGGGACCGAGGCGCGCCTGCGGGTCCTGGACGAGGTCGCCGCCGAGACCGGGGCGACGCGCAACCAGGTGGTGCTGGCGTGGCTGGTCGGGCACGCGGCGCCGATCATCCCCCTGGTGGGGGTGTCGTCGGTGGCGCAGCTCGACGAGGTCGCGGCCGCGTTCGACGTGAAGCTCGACGCCGAGCAGTGGGTGCGGCTGAGCGCGGCGGCCTGAACGGGAGGTTCGAGCGGTCCCGGCGCCGGGGCCGCTCGAACCTCTTTTAGCCGAGGAAGCTGAGTCTGACGGTCCGGTCGGGGTTGTCGCGGTTGGTGTCGACCAGCAGCACCGACTGCCACGTGCCCAGGGCGATGCGGCCGGAGATCACCGGGAGCGTGGCGTGCGGTGCGATCAGGGCGGGCAGGACGTGGTCGCGGCCGTGCCCGGTCGAGCCGTGCTGGTGGCGCCACCGGTCGGTGCGCGGGAGGAGGTCGGCGAGGGCGTCCAGGAGGTCCTCGTCCGACCCCGCACCCGTCTCGATCACGGCGATCCCGGCGGTCGCGTGCGGGACGAACACGTTGAGCAGGCCGTCGCGGGCGCCGTGGGCGGCCAGGAACGCCTCGCAGTCGCCGGTGAGGTCCTTGACGGTCTCGCGGCGTCCGGTGTGGACGGCGATGGTGGTGCTGTAGAACGCCGAATTCATAACCGCCGATCTTGCCACGCCGCACCATGTCGCACCGGCGGGGTAGGTTGCGTCCATTGCGGTGAGAGGGGACCGACCGCGACCTATGTGGTGCCGCCGCGGGGCGTGGACGCGGGCGGTCGCCGGAGGCGGCCTGCCTCCGGCCGGCGAGCAATCGTCGACCGCGGCGATCCGGACCCGGACGCGCCAGGGGCACCGTAAACTGCTTCCGCCGCAACGACAGTGAGGCTTGGACTATCGTGGGACGCATGTCCGCTGAGATCGCAGGGATCGACTGGAGCCGCCCGCCCGCACCGGCCGCGCCCGGCGCCGACCCGTACCGCGCCTACCTGGACACGCTCGGGTCCGCCGAGTCCCGCCGGACCATGCGCGGCTGCCTCGACCGCATCGCGCAGCTCCTCTCCGGCGACCCCGACACCGTGGGCGAAGGCCAGCCCTGGCACCTGCTGCGCTACGAGCACACCTCCCGCCTGCGGGCCGCCATGATCGACGCCGGCTGGTCCGGCGCGTACGTCAACAAGCACCTCGCGGCCCTGCGCCGCGTCCTCAAAGAAGCCTGGCGGCTCGACCTCATGGCCGCCGAGGACTACCAGCGGGCCTGCGACCTGCAACCGGTCAAAGCCCAGCGCCTCCCCGTCGGCCAGCAGGTCGACGCCGAAGCGCTCGGCGCCGCCCTCTACGCGTGCGACGCCGACCCCGGCCCCGCCGGCGCCCGCGACGCCGCCGTCCTGGCCACCCTCTACTCCACCGGCTGCCGCCGCTCCGAGATCGCCTCCATGCGCCTGGCCGACTACGACCCGGCCGAGCGCTCCATCCGCATCGTCGGCAAGGGCAACAAGGAACGCGCCGTCTACGTCACCGAGGCCGCCCAGGCACGCATCGACCGCTGGACCAAAGTCCGCGGCAACGACGCCGGCGCCCTGTTCTGCCCCATCAACAAGGCCGGGCGCCTGCGCCGCACCGGCACCCAGCTCGCCGGGATGACCGGCCAGGCCATCGCCGACCTCCTCATGAAGCGCCTGGTCGAAGCCGGCCAGCGCCGCCACACCCCGCACGACTTCCGCCGCACGTTCATCGGCGAGCTCCTCGACGCCGGCGTCGACCTGGCCATCACCCAGTCCCTGGTCGGCCACGCCTCCCCGGCGACCACCGCCCGCTACGACCGCCGCCCGGCCCGCCGCTCCCGCGAGGCCGTCGACCGCCTCCAGCTCCCCGAATCGTGATGTCGATTTCTGGCTAGCCGTTGTCGGACCCGCGGGGCAGTCTTGGGGCATGGACTTCCACGCGATCATCGGCGACGAGGAGCGGATGCAGGCCGCCGTCGCCGGACGCGACGCCCGCTTCGACGGCTGGGTGTTCCTCGCCGTCACCTCCACCCGCATCTACTGCCGCCCCTCCTGCCCGGCCGTGAAACCCAAACGCGAGCACCAGCGGTTCTACCCGTCCGCGGCCGCCGCCCAGGACGCCGGGTACCGCGCGTGCAAACGCTGCCGCCCCGACGCCTCCCCCGGCTCGCCCGCATGGGACTGGCGCACCGACGTGTGCGCCCGCGCGATGCGCCTCATCAGCGAAGGCGTCGTCGACCGCGACGGCGCCGCCGGCCTGGCCGCCCGCCTCGGCTACTCCCTGCGCCAGCTCGAACGGCTCCTCATCAGTGAGGTCGGCGCGGGGCCGGCCGCGCTCGCCCGCGCCCAGCGCGCCCAAGTGGCCCGCACCCTCATCGAGAGCACCGACCTGCCCATGGGCCAGGTCGCCTTCGCCGCCGGATTCGCCTCCATCCGCGCCTTCAACCGCGTCGTCGCCGACGTCTTCGCCTGCTCCCCCACCGAACTGCGCTCCAAAGCCAAGGGCCGCACCGTCTCCGGCGGCGGGGCGATCACCCTGCGCCTGGCCTACCGCGAACCGTTCGAACCGTCGAACCTGTTCGGCCACCTCGCCGCCGCCGCGGCCCCCGGCGTCGAGGAATGGCAGGGCGGCGCCTACCGCCGCACCCTGCGCCTGCCCCACGGCCCCGGCACCGCCTCCCTGCGCCCCGGACCCGGCTACATCGAATGCCGCCTCCGCGTCGCCGACCTGCGGGACGTCACCGCCGCGGTCGCCCGCTGCCGCCGGGCCCTGGACCTGGACGCCGACCCCCACGCCCCCATGGAAGCCCTGAGCGCCGACCCGGTGCTCGCGCCCCTGGTCGCCAAGACCCCGGGCCGGCGCGTGCCGCGCAAAGCCGACGGCCCCGAGTACGCGATCCGCGCCGTCATCGGCCAGCAGATCGCCACCGCCTCGGCCGCCACCGTGGCCGCGGGACTGGCCGAACGCTACGGCGAAGCGGTCGAGGACCCCGACGGCGGCCTCACCCGGCTCTTCCCCTCCCCCGAGGCGCTGGCCGAAGCCGACCCCGCCCACCTGCCGATGCCCGGCAGGCGCAAGGCGACCGTGCTGGCGCTGGCGCGGGCCCTGGCGGCGGGCCGGGTCGACGTGGGGCCGGGCGCGGACTGGGCGAAGGCCCGCGAGGACCTGGCGGGCGTGCCGGGGGTGGGGCCGTGGACGATCGAGATGATCGCGATGCGGGCACTGGGCGACCCGGACGCGTTCCCGGTGAAGGACCTCGGGGTGATCAAGGGCGCCCGGCACCTGGAGCTCGGGGCCGGGCGGGCCTTGGAGGCCCGTTCGCAGGCGTGGCGGCCGTGGCGGGCGTACGCGGTCCAGTACTTGTGGGCCTCCAGTGAGCATCCGACGAACCACCTGCCGACCGAAGCGAAAGCGAGCGTGTGATGAACAGCAGTGCCAGGCATCTGACGATGGAGTCCCCGCTGGGGCTGATGGCCGTCTCGGCGGTCGACGAGGGCGTCACGTACGTCCACATGGGTGTGGAGGAGATGAAGGACGCGTGGGGGCCCGAGGAGGCCACCCCGGTCCTGAAGGCGGCCGTCGACCAGTTGGAGGCGTACTTCGCGGGCGATCTGCGGGAGTTCGACCTGCCGCTGGCGGCGCAGGGCACGGCGTTCCAGCAGCGGGTGTGGGCGGAGCTGTGCCGCATCCCCTACGGCGAGACGGCGTCCTATCTGGACATCGCGGTGCGGTTGGGCGACCGGAAGGCGGTGCGCGCGGTCGGATTGGCGAACGGGCGCAACCCGATCGCGATCGTCGTCCCCTGCCACCGGGTGATCGGCTCGAACGGGAAGCTCACCGGCTACGCCGGGGGCCTGTGGCGCAAGGAGCGGCTGCTGAACCTCGAGCGGGGCGAGCCGGCCCTGTTCGCCTAGGCCGGTGCCCGGGCGCATCCGCCACGCTGATCAACGGCCCGCAGACGCTGCTCCGGCGGCGTCTGCGGGCCAGTGTGCTTGGGGCTTAGATGAGGGTGACGACGAGTTGCACGGTGACGGCGTCGTCGTCGACGATGATGCCGGCGCTGTAGCAGATCTCGTCGGTGCAGGCGGCCGGGATGGTCCCCGTGGCGGTGCCGTTGGGGGTCGTCCCGGCCAGCAGCGGGGCGTCCATGGCGTTGTCGGCGATGAAGTCGTCGAACGCGTCCGAGGGGATCTCGACGGTGACCTCGGCGCGGTCGCCGGGGGTCGGCGACTCCATCTGCGACAGGTCCGATTCGGTGACCTCGGTGCCGTCGGGGAACTCGAGGCGGGTCGCGGAGGCGACGGTGGCGAGGCTCGGCTGGGGCCCGCCTTCCATGGCCCAGCCGACGGCCCACACGGCGGCGAGCAGGCCCGCGAAGACGCATGCGAGCCAGACGGCGGCGATGAGGGCGCGGCGGACCGTCGGCTGCGGCGGGGGTTTCATGGCCGCGACCCTACCCGAATCCCGCGAGTGACCGTCACGTCCACCCGCGGGTGCTACCCGCCGAATGCGCCCATCACTGCGTGCAGGGCCGCAGCGCGGCCCGCGTCCCCTTCGGCCGGGAGCGCCTGGGCCGGGAGGCGCTGCCACAGCCACTGCAGCACTGCCCCGGCCTCGGCGCGGACGAGCGCTTGGGCGTCGGGGCGGGCGCCGTCGGCGACGTCCACTGTGCCGTCGCCGACGCGGACGGTCCACGACCGGTCGCCCGTGTCGAGGGCGACGACGAGCCCCGCGTGGCTGGCGAGGGCGGGGCTGACGTGTTCGCGGTGGGCGCTGAGGCCGCGGTCGAGGATGACGGTGAGCATTTCGTCGATGCCGTCCTCGGCCAGTGCGGTGTCGATGGGGCCGGGTGCGCGTGCGGCGGCGAGTTCGGCGTCGACGCGGTGGATGAGGGTCTCGTGGGTGAGGCGGCGGATCCAGAAGCCGACGGTCGGTTCGGCGCCGGGCCAGGCGTGGGCCGGGCTGTCGGGGGTGGTGTCGTCGAAGACGGCGAGGAGGTCGGCGAGCGCGCCCGCGTACTGGTCGAGGAGGGTGCCCGGCCGTGGGGTGCGGTAGTCGCCGCCGGGGGCGGTGCCGGAGCGTATCGCGGCGATCTTGTGGTCGTAGACGTCGATCACGTGGTCGAGGAGGCCGGTCGTGGTCCAGGCGGGGCAGGTGGGGACTGCGGCGTCAGGGTCGGCCGCGGCGGCGGCGTCCTGGAAGCGGGCGGCTTCGGCCGCGAGGCGGGTGCGGAGCGCGGGGTGTTCCATGCCGGAATGGTCGCACGGGGGCGCGCCGGCGCGGGCCCGGCGCAGGGCCGGGCCCGCATGGTGGTCACTGCCGTTCGAGCTGTTCGACGGCGTCTTTGGCTTCCTTCAGTCCGACGCCGGTGTGCTCGCGGTAGACCTTGATGGCCTGGATCTTCTTGCCTTGGCGGGCGAGGTGCCGGACGTCGGCGAGGGGGTCGGGGGCGGGCGGTGCGTGGTCGTGGAGGCCCAGGTGCTGCATGACCAGGTCGAGTTTGCGTTCGATGCGGGCCAGGGCTTCGGCGGTGGGGTCGTATCGCATGGGGCTCCTCGGGTGTGCGCTGCTGCCCGCCGATGGTAGGGCGTCACTGCCGGTGGGCCCGCCAGCCGCCGGCGGCGGTGATGTCGGCGCCCGAGGCCGGGCTTGCCACGAATCCGGTGGCCCAGGTGCCGTCGTCGAGTTCGACGCCGCCGAGGGTCATGGGGGCGGGGAGGGCGGTCAGGAACCGGCCGAGTGCGGCCGGGCTGAGCTGCCAGCGCTCCCCCGGGAGGCTCGCGCCGCCGGTGCCCGCGCGGATGACGAGGGGTTTGGGCGGGTCGGTGTCGAGGGCGTACATCCGGTAGGCGGGTGCGGTGCGGACGTCGCCGGCGTAGCGGGCGCCGAGGTCGGTGAGCTGGTGGTTGAGCGGCTGCTTTGTGAGGTGGGCGCCGAAGACGACGAGGTCGGACCCGGCGGGGGCGAACAGCGGCGCGCTGGTGTGCTGGAGGCGGGCGGTGAGGTCGATGGCGACCTGGTCGTGGAAGGCGGGGACGATGAGGCTCACGCCGAAGCCCTTGGTGCCGGCGGTGCCGGCGGGGAGGGCGACGGCGGCCATGTCGAGGAGGTTCACGAAGTTCGTGTAGGTGCCCATGCGGGCGTTGACGCCGATGGGGTCGGCGTGGACGTCGGCGAGGCTCGGGTGCAGGGGCGCGGTGGGCAGCAGGAGCGCGTCGAACCCGGCCAGGAGTGTGCGGGCGTCGCGGCGGACGGCGCGCAGGCGCTGCTGGTCGGCGGCGAGGTCGGCGCCGGAGAACTTCACGGCGGAGCGGACGATCGCGGCGACGGTGGGGTCGGTGTCGTCGGCGTCGAGGTGCTCGCCGAACGCGGCGAACCGTTCGGCGACGAGGGCGCCTTCGTAGAGCAGGAGCGCGGCGTCCAGCAGCGGCTGCACGTCGATGACGGCGGTGTCGGCGCCGGCGGCCCGGCACCGTTCGACCGCGGCCTCCCACAATGGTGTGAAGTCGGGGTCGAGGGCCTGGAGTGCGTCCGGGTGGGGGACGGCGATGCGCGGTGCCGGTGGTGCGGCGAGGGGGGTGTCGGCGGGCCAGTCCCGTGAGGCGGGGTCGGCGGGACTGGGTCCGGTCATGGTCCGGATCGCGGTGGTGGCGAGGGCGAGGTCGGGGGCGAACACGGTGAGGCAGTCGTAGGAGGCGCAGGCGGGGACGACGCCGTCGACGGGGACGAGCCCGAGGGTCGCTTTGACGCCGATGAGGCCGTTGAGGGCGGCGGGGACGCGCCCGGATCCGGCGGTGTCGGTGCCGAGGGCGAAGTCGGCGATGCCGAGCGCGACGGCTACGGCGGACCCGGAGGAGGATCCGCCGGAGATCAGGGCGGGGTCGGCGGCGGACCGGACGGCCCCGTAGGGGCTGCGGGTGCCGACCAGGCCGGTGGCGAACTGGTCGAGGTTGGTCTTGCCCAGGCAGATCGCGCCTGCGGCGCGCAGGCGGGCGACGGCGGTCGCGTCCCGCTCGGGCCGGTAGGCGAAGGAGGGGGCGGCGGCGGTGGTGGGCAGGCCGGCGACGTCGATGTTGTCCTTGGCGGCGAACACGTTCCCGGCGAGCGGCAGGTCCGCTCCCGCAGCACGTGCGGCGTCGATGCGCGCGGCTTCGGCGAGGAGGTCGTCCTCGCCGCGCAGTGCGATCCACGCTTCGGGGCGGCCGGTCGCACTGATGCGGGCGAGCGCCGCTTCGACTCGCTGCGTAGCGCTGTCACTGTTCACGAGGTCCCCTGTCTGGTTGTCCACTTGCTCCACTGTCGTCTCGGTGCACCGCGGTCGTCGGGGTGCACGGTGGTCTACGGTTCGGCGATGACCAGCAGCGGTGTGCCGGGCGCGGCCTGTTCGCCGGGCCGGGCGAGCACGCGCGCGACCGTGCCGGAGACGGGTGCGGCCACCGGCATCTCCAGTTTCATCGCTTCCAGGACCACGACGGTGTCCCCGGCGGCCACCGTGTCGCCTTCGCGGGCGTTGACGCGCCACACGCTGGCGGCCATGGGCGCTTCGACGAGGGTCTCACCGGGCGCGAGGTCGACCGCGGGCCCGGTGTGCGGGGCCGGTTCGGTGTGGTCGCGGTCGAACTCCCCGGCGGCGGCCCAGCGCCGGCGTTCGGCTTCGAACGCGGCGGCCTGCCGGGACTGGAACGCCCCGATCTCGGCGGCGTTGTCGGCCAGGAGCCGCCGGTAGTCCGCGTACGCGAACCGCCCGGGGCGGATGTCGATCTCGGCTCTGCCTGCGGCGAGTTCGCGGCGGGTGTGGGCGAGTTCGTCCTCGGTGACGCGTTCGAAGACGACGCGGTCGAAGAACCGCAGCAGCCAGGGCAGGCCGTCGTGGAAGGACGCGAGGTCCCGCAGGCCCGCCCAGATGGGGGCGGTGCGGCCGACGAGCTGGTAGCCGCCGGGCGAGTCCATCCCGTAGATGCACATGTACGACCCGCCGATGCCGACGGTGCCTTCGGCGGTCCAGGTGCGCGCCGGGTTGTACTTGGTGGTGACCAGCCGGTGCCGCGGGTCGACCGGGACGGCCGCGGGCGCACCCAGGTAGACGTCGCCCAGTCCCAGGACGAGCCACTGGGCGCTGGTCGCGATCCCCGCGACGTCCTCAATGGAGTCGAGGCCGTTGATGCGGCGGATGAACTCGATGTTGGACGGGTTGAACAGCGCGTCGTCGCGCACGTTCGTCGCATACCGGGCGATGGCCTCGTCCACGACCGAGTCGTTCCAGGAGATCGGCAGCCTGACTTCGCGGGAGGGCACGACCATGTCGTCGATGCCCGGCAGGTCCTGCTCGAGTTCGACGAGGAGCCCGGTGAGGGACCGGATGGGGAGCACGTCGGGGTCGACGTGCAGGTGCAGGGAGCGGACCCCGGGGGTGGTGTCGATGAGTCCGGCCGGAGCGGCGGCGGCGAGGGCGTCCATGAGGGCGCCGACTCGCATGCGCAGTCCCAGGTCGAGGTGCATGGGCCCGTATTCGAGGAGGACCGCGTCGTCGCCGGCGCGCCGGTAGGCGACCGCGGGCCGGTCCTCGGCCGCCGGGATCTGGGCGAGGGTCGCGGTGTCGTCCTGCGCGCCGACCAGCGGCACCGGGACTTTGACGGGGTCGGCGCGGAGCCGGTCGGCTTCGTCTTCGCCGACGGGCAGGAACCGGACGGTGTCGCCCGGGCGCAGCTGCCCGAGTTTCCACCGGTCGGCGGTGGTGACGGTGAACGGGCACGCGAAGCCGCCGAGGCTGGGCCCGTCCGGGCCCAGGAGCGCGGGGGTGTCGCCGGTGAAGTTGACGGTGCCGACCGAGTACGGGTTGTCGTGCAGGTTGGAGGGGTGGAGGCCGGCGTCGCCGCCGTCGGTCCGCGCCCATTGGGGCCGCGGCCCGTCCAGGCGCACCCCGGACCGTCCGGCGTGGACCTGCACGGTCCAGTCGGCGGCGTAGATCCGCTCCATGTCCGCCACGGTGAAGTAGTGCGGTGCCGGCTGCGGGCCGGGCGTGACCGCCAGGGTCCACTCGTGCCCGAACGCGGGCCGCTCCGCCACGGGCACCGGGGCGGCGGTGCGGCCGTGGGCGCTGGCGGGGACGAGGCGGTCGCCGGCGCGGAGCTGGTCGCCGGTGTAGCCGCCGATGCGCGCGGGCGGGAACGTCGAGGCGGAGCCGAGGAAGGTCGGGACGTCGAGGCCGCCTTGGAAGAGCACGTAGGTGCGGGCGCCGGCGCCGGTGACGGCCCCGACCGCGAGGGTGCCCCCGGCGGGGACCTCGACCGGTTCCCACTGCGCGACGGGCTCGCCGTCGAGGGTGACCGGTGCGGGCGCCCCGGTCACGCACACCGTTGCGGCGGTGGAGAAGCGGAGGGTGGGGCCGGCGATGGTGCATTCCAGGCCCGGGGCGCCTTCGGGGTTGCCCAGGGCCCGGTTGCCCAGCCGGAACGAGTAGTCGTCCATCGGCCCCGACGGGGGCACGCCGACCTGCCAGTACCCGGTGCGGCCGGGCCAGTCCTGGACGGTGGTGAGGACCCCGGCGGCGGTGACGTCGATGCGCGGGGACGTGTCGCGGATGGTGGCGACCGTGGCGGTGTCGTGCTCGATGCGGGCGACGCGTTCGTCGGCGGCGGCGGCCTGGAGCTGCCCGAGGTTGGTGTGGACGCCTTCGATCCTGGTCGCCCCCAGGGCGCCGGCGAGGGCGGTCCAGGCTTCGGCGCGGGTGGCGCCGGCGGTGATGATCTTGGCGAGCATCGGGTCGTAGGTCGCCGGGACGTCCAGGCCCCGCTCGATCCACGTGTCCACCCGGGCGCCGGCCGGGAAGTCCACGCAGGTGAGCAGTCCCGCCGAGGGCAGGTGGTCGCGGGCGGGGTCCTCGGCGTACACCCGCGCCTCCACGGCCGCGCCGTTGACCGCCGGCCCGGAGTCGGGCAGGCCCGCCAGGAACTCGGTGTCGCCGGCGGCGGCGCGGATCATCCACTCCACCAGGTCGATGCCGAGGATCTGCTCGGTCACCGGGTGCTCGACTTGGAGGCGCGTGTTGAACTCCAGGAACGACGCCTCCTGGCGTTCGGCGTCGTAGATGAACTCCACGGTGCCCGCGGACTGGTAGGCCGCTGACGCGGCGAGGGCCCGGGCGGCGGCGTGCATCGCCTCGCGCACGTGCGCGGGCAGGCCGGGGGCGGGGGCTTCTTCGATGACTTTCTGGTGGCGGCGCTGGAGCGTGCAGTCGCGGTCGGACAGGCTCACGACACGGCCCGCGCCGTCGCCGAAGACCTGCACTTCGACGTGCCGGGCGCGCCGCACGTACCGCTCCAGGTAGACCGCGTCGTCCCCGAAGTTGTCCAGCGCGAGGCGCTTGACGGTGGCGAACACGTCGGCCAGCTGCGCGGGGTCCTCGGCGACGCGCATGCCGATGCCGCCGCCCCCGGCGGAGGCCTTGACGATCACGGGGAACCCGACCGCCTGCCCGGCCGCGACGGCCTCCTCGGGCGAGTCCAGGGCCGCAGTGCCGGCGCCGAGCGGCACACCCGCCCGGGTGGCGGCCTCCCGCGCGGTGACCTTGTCGCCGAACAGCTCCAACTGGCCCGGGGTCGGGCCGATGAACACCAGTCCGGCTTCCGCGCAGCGGCGCGCGAACTCGGCGTTCTCGGCGAGGAACCCGTACCCGGGGTGCACGGCCTGCGCGCCGGTGTCCTTCGCCGCGGACAGGATCGCGTCCACGTTGAGATAGGACTCGGCGGGCGCGGCCGGGCCCACGCACACCGCCTCGTCCGCTTCCCGCACATGCAGTGAGGCGGCGTCGGCTTCGGAGTAGACGGCGACAGTGGCGACGCCCAGCCGGTGGGCGGTGCGGGTGATGCGCCGGGAGATCTCGCCGCGGTTGGCGATGAGGATGCGGTCGAACACGACAGGGCTCACTCTCGAGAAGATGGGGGTCAGGGGCGGACGGCGTTCGCCAGGTGCGCCCACGTCAGGGCGGCTTCGGCGCGGCCGACGACGATCTGGCGGGACGTCTCGATATGGCGGGTGAGGACCTGCGTCGCCTCCTCGTACCGGCCCTCGAGGGCGCCTTCGGCGATCTGGATGTGCTCGGCGATCGTGTCGGCCATGCGCTCGGCGGTGAAGTAGTCGAACATCCGCGCCGGCCGGATCCGGTTGTTCACCAGCTGCAGCGACTCGGCCAGCTGCGGGTTCCCCGACGCCGCCAGGAGCGTCAAGTGGTAGCGCTCGTCGGACTCGACGAACCCCGCGTCCGGGCCCGGCGGGGCGTCCCGCAGCCGGTACCACCGCTCCAGCTCCGGACCCAGCAGGTCCGCATCGTGCCTGACCTCGGGGTCGGCGGCGGCCCGCGCGAGCCCGCGCAGCTCCAGGGTGAGCCGCACTTCGTACAGGTCGTTGAGCTGGTCAATCCTGGGCCGGTACGGGTACAGGCCGTCGACCTCGCGGGACACGAGCCCGTCGGCGGCCAGGCGGCTCAGCGCCTCCCGCACCGGCGTGCGCGACACCCCGTAGATCCCGGCCAGCCGCTCCTCACCGAGCCGCTTGCCCGGCTCGTACCGTCCCGCCATGAGGTCCGCGCGCAGCGCCACGTACACCCGCGCACCGAGCGGACCGTCCATATCGGGCAGTGCGGTGAAGCCGCTCACAGGGCCATCGCCTCCCGCACGCGCGCCACCGCGCCGGCACCGGTCTCGCCTCGGGAGGCGACGCGGCCCGACCGCAGCACCGCGAACCGCGATGCGGCCTGCAACGCGAACCCGAGGTGCTGCTCGACCAGCAGCACCGACAGTCCGCCCCGTCCGGCGAGGTCGACGACGGTCGCTTCGATCTCGGCGACGACGTTCGGCTGGATGCCTTCGGTCGGCTCGTCGAGAATGAGCAGGCGCGGTTCGGTGATGAGGGCGCGGGCGATGGCCAGCTGCTGGCGCTGGCCGCCGGAGAGGAGCCCGGCCTGGCGGGCCAGGAGTGGGCGCAGGGCGGGGAACAGGTCGAGTTGCGCGTCGATGAGGGCCTTGCCGTGCTTGCGGCCGTCGGCGACGAGGCGGAGGTTCTCGCCGGTGGTGAGGTGCGCGAAGCACTGCTGGCCTTGGGGGACGTAGGCCATGCCGGCTTTGACGCGCTGGTTGGCGGGGGTGCGGTTGACGGGGCGGCCGTCGAGTTCGATGGTGCCGGACATGACGGGGATGAGGCCGACGACGGCGCGCAGGAGGGTGGTCTTGCCGACGCCGTTGTGGCCCATGACGGCGACGACCTCGTCGGCGCCGACGTCGAGGTCGATGTCGTGGACGACGGGTGTGCGCCCGTATCCGCAGGTGAGGTTACGCAGTCGCAGCATCGGCGGTCTCCTGCTCGTGGGCGGCGCCGAGGTAGACCTCTTGGACGCGGGGGTCGTTGGTGACCTCGTCGACCGAGCCGGTGGCGAGGACTGCGCCGGCATGGAGGACGGTGACGCGGGAGGCGAAGGCGCGCATGAAGTCCATGTCGTGTTCGACGACGGCGACCGCGCGGGTCTGGGCGATGTCGTGGAGGAGCCGCCCGGTCGTGTCGCGCTCTGCCTGGCCCATGCCGGCGATCGGTTCGTCCAGGAGGAGGACGTCGGCGTCGCCGACGAGGAGCATGCCGATCTCCAGCCACTGCTTCTGGCCGTGGGCGAGGATCCCGGCGGGGGTCTGCGCGTGGCGGGCCAGGCCGATCTGGTCCATGACGGCGACCACGTGCTCCGGCAGTGCGGTGCGGCGGCGCAGGAGGCTCAGGGCCGGGCGTGCGGCGCCGGCGGCGATGTCGAGGTTCTGCGCGACGGTGAGCTGCTCGAAGACCTGGGCGGTCTGGAAGGTGCGGCCGATGCCGCGGCGGGCGATGTGGTGGACCTTCCTGCCGCGCAGTTCGACACCGTCTTTGACGACCGACCCCGCGTACTTGGTGAGGCCGGTGATGGCGTCGACCAGCGTGGTCTTCCCGGCGCCGTTGGGGCCGATGAGGAAGTGGACCTCCCCCCGCTCGAGGGTCAGGTCGACGCCGTTGACGGCTTTGAACCCGTCGAAGTCGACGCTGACGGCGGTGCAGGTGAGTGCGTTCGTGCTCATGCTGGTGCCTCCGCGGTGGCCGGTTCCTTCCGGAACCGCTTGGTGGCGGCGGCGATCGAGGCGATCCCGCCGGGGAGCAGGGCGATGACGACGATGAACAGCAGTCCTTGCGCGTACGTCCACGCCGAGGGGAACTGCTCGGACAGGGCCGTCTGCGCCCATGCGACCGCGAGCGCGCCCACGACCGGTCCGACCAGGCTCGCGCGCCCGCCGATGGCGACGCCGAGGATGAACATGATGGAGGGCACGATGCCGATGCTCGCCGGGGAGATGATCCCGACCACCGGCACGAAGATCGCACCGGCGACCGACGCGAACAGTGCCGCGGTCGCGTAGGCGACCACTTTGATGTTCGCCGCGTCGTACCCGAGGAACCGGACCCGCTCCTCGGCGTCGCGCACGGCGACGAGCAGCTCCCCGTACCGCGAGCGCCGCAGCTGCAATGCGACCGCGACGACGACCAGCAGCACCCCGGCGGCGATGAAGTACAGCATCTGCTGGTTGACCGGGTCGTCGAGGTTGTACCCGAAGAAGTACCGGAACCTGGAGAGCCCGTTGAACCCGCCCATCGACTGCTGCCCGATGAGGAGGATCGCGAACGCCCCCGCGAGGGCCTGCGAGAGGATCGCGAAGTACGCGCCCTTCACGCGCCGTTTGAACACCGCGAACCCCAGCAGCACCGCGAACGCCGTCGGCAGGACGAGGATCATCGCGATCGTGAACACCGGCGACGCGAACGGCACCCAGTACGCCGGCAGCTCCCGGATCCCGGCCAGCTCCATGAAGTCCGGCACCGCCCCGGCCCCGCCCCGGAACTCGGCGTCGGCCATCTTCAGGTGCATCGCCATGAGGTAGGCGCCCATGCCGAAGAACACGCCCTGCCCGAGCGTGAGCATCCCGCCCCGCCCCCACGCCAGCCCGATGCCGACCGCGACGATCGCGTAGCACAGGAACTGCGCCAGCAGGCCCAGCCGGAACCCCGAGAGGACGAGCGGCGCGGCACCGAACAGGACCAGCGCCGCAGCACCGAACCCCGCCCAGGCGCCCGCGCGCGTCGAAAAGAACTTGCTCATGCGAGGCTCCTGGTCCGCAGCGTGAACAGCCCCTGCGGGCGCAGCTGCAAGAAGACGACGATGACGACGAACACGCCGACCTTCGCCAGCGACGCCGTCGAGTACGTCTCGAACACGGCCTGGAACGTCCCCAGTGCGACCGCCGCGACCACGGCCCCCTTGATCCGGCCCATACCGCCCGCGACCACCACCAGGAACGCGTCGACCAGATAGGACTGGCCGGTCGTCGGACTCGTCGACCCGATCAGCGTCAGCGCCACCCCCGCGACCCCGGCCAGACCCGAACCGATGAAGAACGTCCCCGCATCCACGGCCCGGGACGAGATCCCGGCCGTCTCGGCCAGGTCCCGGTTGCCGACGACTGCGCGGATGCGCCGCCCCGCAGGCGTGAACCGCAGGACCAGGGCCACCGCCGCCACCGCGACGACCGCCAGCGCGAGGATGAACAGCCGCGTCTTCGGCACCGCCGTCCCCAGCAGGTCGACCCCGCCGCGCAGGAACTGCGGCACCGTCACGTTCACCGCCGGAGCCCCGAACACGTCCCGCGCCACCTGCTGCAGCACCAGCCCCACACCGAACGTCACCAGCAGCGTGTCCAGCGGCCGGTGGTACAGGTGCCGGATCAGCACCCACTCCAGCACCAGACCCATCGCCCCGCCGACCAGGAACCCGACAGGCAGGGCGACCAGAAGGGACACCCCGGCGTCCCCCACGACCTGCTGCACCACGTACGCCGTATAGCAGCCGGCCATGATGAACTCGCCGTGCGCCATGTTGATCACGCCCATCTGCCCGTACGTGAGCGACAAGCCCAGCGCCGCCAGCAGCAGGATCGAACCGGTGCTCAAACCCGTGAACAACTGCCCTACGAGAAGATCCACAGCGCCCCCCTCCCGATCGCCCGCACCACTACTCGGTCACCGCGAGGTCGACGGCCCAGTCGTACCCCTCCAGGAACGGGTCCGGCTCGATCGCGCCCTCCGACTCCCACACCGTGTACAGCAGCCCGTCGGCCCGGATCTCCCCGATCCGCGCGGTCTTCGTCACGTGGTGGTTCTCACCGTCGATCACCACAGTCCCCTCAGGACTCTCGAACGAGACCCCGTCCGCGCTCGCCTGAATGTCGGCGACGGCGAACGATCCGGCCTTCTCAGCAGTCGCCGCCCACAGGTACACGGAGTTGTAAGCGGCCTCCATCGGATCGGAGGTGACCCGGTCCGCGCCGTACGCCGCTTTGAACGCGTCCACGAACGCCGTGTTGGCCGGCGACTCGATGGTCTGGTAGTAGTTCCAGGCCGCCAGCTGACCCTCGATGTTCTCGACCCCGATGCCGCCGACCTCTTCCTCGGCGATGGAGACGCTCATGACCGGCATCGCCTCAGCGGTGAGGCCCACGTTCGCGTACTCGCGGAAGAACGCGACGTTCGAATCGCCGTTGAGCGTGTTGAACACCGCGTCGGCCCCGGACGCACTGACCTGGTTCACGATCGTGGAGAACTCGACCGAACCCAACTGCGCGTAATCCTCGCCGACGATCTCGATGCCCTTGTCGACCGCGTAGGCGTTGATGATCGCGTTCGCCGTCCGGGGGAACACGTAATCCGACCCGACCAGGTACAGCGACTCCACGCCCGTCTCGGCCAGATAGTCCAGCGCCGGAATGATCTGCTGATTCGTGGTCGCGCCCGTGTAGAAGATGTTCTCCGACGCCTCCAGACCCTCATACTGGACCGGGTAGTACAGCAGCGAGTCGTTGTCCTCGAAGACCGGCAGCATCGCCTTGCGCGACGCCGACGTCCAGCCCCCGAACACGGCCGCGACGCAGTCCTCGCGGATGAGCTTCTCGGCCTTCTCGGCGAACACGGTCGGCTCGGAAGCCCCGTCCTCGGCGACGATCTCGATCTGCTTGCCCTGCACCCCGCCCGCCGCATTGATCTCGTCCACCGCCAGGTAGATCGAGTCGCGCACCGTGGTCTCGGAGATGGACATCGTGCCGGACAGGGAATTGAGCGCACCGACCTTGATCGTGTCGCCCGAAGTGTCCACGCACGACTCGGCCGCCGCCGTCTCCTCCCCGGCGCGCGAACCGCACGCCGAAGTCAGGACGAGCGCGGTCACGGCCGCCGTGGCGGCGAAGGAGCGGGCGAGGTCTCGGGGAGGAAACGTGAATCGCTGTGGCATGCGGTGTTCGACCTTTCACGGGGGTGAGCGTCCCGGCTCGATGGGGACCGGGCAAGGGGTATCGCCGCAGGCAGCGGCGGTGTACAGGTGCGTATACAACGTCGTATCCGCTATGGATCCAAGCTAGGGTCGCGATGTTTCACTGCCGTTCACGTCAAGAACGGCCGTATGAACTCCCGTTGCGCGCGCGTAAAAAAGCCCGCACGATCGCAGAACGCGCAGGCAAGATTAACGATCGACAAACCGTTCGAAAATGACACTCCTCAACGGGTGACACCGCTCCCAGGCATAGATATGCTTGATTACGAAAACACCACGCGTTCAAAGGACCACCTGCGTATGCGCAACCAGCCCCGAACCAACACCCTCCACCGCATGCGGAAACCGGCCACCGCACTCGCACTCACCGCGGCCGCACTCCTCGCCATGTCCGCCCCCGCCGCCGCCGCACCCACGGCGGCCGCCCCACCCCCAGAATGCCCGTTCACCGAAGCCCTCTGCCTCTACGAAGGCGAGAACTTCACCGGTGCACGGTTCACCGTCGGCTCCCTCGTCGAACCCGGCACCTGCGTCAGCCTCGTCGACCACGGCTGGGGCGACGGCCGCGCCAACTCCGCCATCAACACCCACACCGCCAACGCCGCATTGTTCGCCCTGGACGACTGCATGGGCGGCCCCTACCTGGTCCCAGGCGAAGGCTCCATCCCCGACCTCGGCCTCGAACCGCAAAGCGTCTGGGTCGCCGCCTGACCACCCACAACCACCGGGGCCACCGCAACAGCAGTGGCCCCGACCTCACACCCATCACACCGAACGACGCCGCAAACGCACCCAACCCAGCCACACCCGCGACACCGCCAACACCCACCCCACCACACCGAGCACCACCAAAAGCCACGCCACATCCGGAGCAAGCAGGAAGAACAACACCCGACTCGGCGCCAGACCCGGCACCACCACCCACGACACATACGCCACCACCGCCGCAGCAACCACCCAGCAAGCCGCACCCACGAACACCCGCACACCGCTGCGCGCCGGCTTCGGGCCCTTCGCGATCCGCGTCAACGACCACACCGCGAACACCACCGCCGCCACCACCAACAACGACAATGCCGCCAACAGCCCGACGTACAGCGGATCCACTCCCAGATCCTCGGCCTCACCCCCAGCGAGGATCCGCACCGCACCGAGCATCGCCCCGATCAGCACACCCTCCTCAAAATGCCCGTACCGGTTCTGCGCCACCACCAGCGCCTTACCCAGCTCCGGAAGCAGCAGCACCCCACTCGCGAACCCCGGAGCCGCACCCGTATGCCACACCGTCGTCGTCCCCAAATCCGCATTGCGCGAATCGACCCGCCACCCGAGCCCGTAGTCAATCGTGCCGCTCACCTCGACCGCACCCGTATGCATGAGCGCCAACGACTCCGACGACACCACCGGCACCGCCGCCCGGCCCAGCTGCGCGGTCGCGAACGCCGCCAGATCCCCGATATCACCACCCAGATACCCGTAACTCGGACCCGCCTGATCGAACTGCGTCGCCACCCTCGCCGCACGCCCGAACACCGGCGCGAACCCGTCCGCCACGCCCGCAGCATCATCGGCAGTCAGCACCGCACCGTCCATCCCCAGCGGATCCAGCACCGCCCCACGCAAATACTCCCCATAAGACACACCCGCAACCACCTCCACCACCGCACCCGCCACCACGTAATTCGCGCTGGCGTACTCGAAGGCCTCGCCCGGTTCGGCGAGGGGCTGGACGTCGGCGAGGTCGGCGACGGCGTCGCCGTAGGGGTCGTCGCGGTGCTCGAAGCGGTCGGTGATGCCGGTGCCCTCGGGGATCCCGGAGCTCTGCTCGAGCAGGTGCCGCATGGTGATCCGGTCGGAGTGCGCGGTGTCGGCGAGCGCGAAGTCGGGCAGGTAGGTGACGACGGGTGCGTCGAGGTCGAGCAGGCCGTCCTCGACGAGGGTCATGACGGCGGTGGCGGTGACGGGCTTGGCGACCGATCCCCAGAGGAACGGCGTGTCCTCGCCGACCGGTTCGCCGTCGCCGTCCTCGCCCCAGAACGCGGTGTTGACGTCGCCGTCGGGGCTGAGGACGGCGTAGGCGGCACCGGGGACGCCGGCGTCTGCGAAGGCCGCGTCGAGGTAGTCGCCGACGGCCCGGAGGGTGTCGGTCTGCTCCTGGTCGGCCGGTGCCTGCGGCAGCGGGCCGGTGAGCGGCGCGAGCGCTGCCAGCGCGGTCGCGATGAGGTTGGTGTACATGGGGTCTCCCAGGGTGCGGTGGGGTCCGGCGATAACCATACGGATATATGGCTACCTGAAAACCATACAGGTATATGGTTAAGGGGTGCCCAGGACCGCCGATCATGATCTCCGCCGCGCCCAGATTGCCGCAGCAGTCCAGCGCATCATCGCCCACGCCGGCTTCGACGCCGCCACCATGGCCGCCGTCGCCCGCGAAGCCGGCATCTCGGTCGGACTCGTGCAGCACTACTTCACATCCAAGGACGAACTCCTCCGCTACGCCTACGAGCGCATGACCGCCGACCAGCTCGCCCGGGTCGGACGCCTCATCGCCGCAGGCGAAGCCGACCGGCAGCCGATCCGCGCGATCCTTCTGCGCTGCATGCCCGAGCTCTGGCCCCTCGACGACGCGCGGCGCGGCGAATACCGCGTGGGCCGCGTCTTCCTCGCCCGCTCACTCGACAATCCCACCATCGCCGACCTCGCACGCCGCACCGCCGCCGTCGTTCGGGCCCAGATCGCCAGGGCGGTCGAGAACGGCAAGGAATGCGGCGAAGTCGAGCCCGACACCGACGCCGAACTCGCAGCAACCGAGCTCGCCGCCCTCACCGAAGGCCTCGCCGACGACCTCTACCGCGAACCTGGACGCGCCGCAGGCGAACGTCCCGTCGGCGACGCCGCCGCCGCGATCCTCCAGGCGCGCTTGGCGGTGCTCTTCCCCGGCGAATGCCGCCACTACAGCAGCACCGGCCGCTAACCGATTGACACGCCGACCCGCAGTGACGAGGATCGACCGATGCCGACCCGCCCCGTCACCGTCTCCCCCGCCACCCGCAGCCGCGCCGAACACAGCGGCGAACCCGGCCGCAGATGGCTCACCGAACTCCCCGACCTCGTCGCCGCCTACGAAGCACGGTGGACGATCACCGTCACCGACCCCCTGCCCGGCGCCGGCGAAGGCTACGTCGCCCGCGCGAAACGCGAAGACGGAACACCGGCAGTCTTCAAACTCAACCTCCCCCTCGACTACCGGCGCAGCCAGATCGACGTCCTCGAACAAGCCCGAGGCAACGCCTACGCCGAGGTCTACGCCGCCGACCGCCACGACCAGGCACTGCTCCTCGAAGCCCTCGGCCCCACACTCGCCGACACCGAGCCCGAACCCGAACACCGCATCGCCGTCCTCACCACCCTCCTCACCCAGGCGTGGACCGTGCCGGTCGACGAGACGACCCTGTGGTTCGGCGAACGCAAAGCGAACGACCTCGCCGAGATCATCGAACGGAACTGGCGCACCTACGGCAAGCCCTGCTCCGCCGCGGTAGTCGACCTGGCCCTGCGCTACGCCGAACGCCGCGCCGCCGCACACGACCCCGACCGATGCGTCTACGCACACGGCGACCCCCACGCAGGCAACGCCTTGCGAGTCGAGCGGCCCCGCCCCGGAGCAGCATCCGGATACGTGTTCATCGACCCCGACGGCGGCGCCATCGAACCCGCCTACGACCTCGGCGTCATCCTCCGCGACTGGGACGGCGAAATCGCCGCCGCACCCGACCCCGCCGCCTTCACCCGCGGCCTCTGCTCCCAACTCGCCACAGCAACGGGCGTCGACCCGCAGGCCATCTGGGAATGGGGATTCCTCGAACGCGTCGCCACCGGCCTCTGGGTCCTCGAGTTCGGACAGGCCTGGGGCCTAGAAAAACTCGCCAACGCCGAGCACCTCATCGGCACCGACTGACTTAGCGGCGCAACCGCACCCGGCATCCCAGGCGGGCCTCGGTGGACGCCACCGGGCCGGTCGGCCTCCGGGCCGGTCGGCCTCCGCGCCTGCGGTCGCCGACCGGCCCGACCGCACCGGCCTACGCGGCTTCCTTGAGGCGGGCCAGGAAGAATTCACGCACGTCCGCGGCGAGCAGCTCGGGGACCTCCATCGCCGCGAAGTGGCCGCCGCGCTCGAACTCCGACCAGTGCCGCACGTCGAACAGCCGCTCGGCCAGCGGCCGCACGGACAACGTGATGTCGTGCGCGAAGACCGCGACCCCGAGCGGCACCAGGCACGGCTCGCCCTGGGTCGTGCCGCGCAGCGAGTCGCGGTGCAGCCGCGCGGAGGAGGCCGCCGTCGCCGTCAGCCAGTACAGCGAGATGTCGGTGAGCATCCGGTCGTCGCTCACCGGCGCGGCCGGGTCCGTCCACTGCGCGAACCGCTCGGCGATCCACGCGAGCTGACCCACCGGCGAGTCGGTCAGCGCGTACCCGATGGTCTGCGGCGTCAGGGCCTGCAGCGCCTGGTACGGCGGCCGGTTCGCCATGAGGTGCCGGATCGTGTCGAGCCGGGCTTCGTCCGATGCGGACAGTGTCAGGCCGGCGTTCGGGTCCGGCCGGGTCGGCAGGTAGTTCACATGCACGCCGATCACGTGCTCGGGCGCGAGGGCGCCGAGTGCGATGGAGACGCCGGCGCCGAAGTCGCCGCCTTGCGCCCCATAGCGTTCGTACCCGAGGCGGCGCATGAGCTCGGCCCACGCCCGCGCGACGCGCGGCACGCCCCAGCCGCGCTCGTGGGTCGGCCCGGAGAAGCCGTAGCCGGGGATCGAGGGGATCACGAGGTGGAAGTCGCGCGAGAGCGGCTCGATCACGTCCAGGAACTCCAGGAACGAACCGGGCCACCCGTGCGTGAGGACCAGCGCCACCGCATCGGGATTCGCGGACCTCACATGGACGAAGTGGACGTTCTGGCCTTCGATCTCCGTGGTGAAGTGCGGCAGCTCGTTGAGCCTCGCCTCGTGCTCGCGCCAGCTGTAGCCGGTGCGCCAGTACTCGGCGAGCGCCTTGAGCCGCGCGAGCGGGAAGCCGTAGCCGGATCCGGCATCGGCGACCTCGTTGGGCCAGCGTGTGCGTGCGAGCCGGTCGTTGAGGTCGTCGAGGTCGGCCTGCGGGATGTCGATGCGGAAGGGGTGGATGTCGGTGGTGCTCATGGTGGTCGCTCCAGGGACGCTGATCATTGGAAATACTAACGTTCGTAGAACTAACGATAGCATATTCGTTAGTGTCACCAACGATCTGTCGGAGCTGTCACAAGAACGACGAAAGGCCGGGAGCCGCACGGCTCCCGGCCTCCTTCACACTCGCTAGCGCTTCGCGTCCCGGCATTCGAGGATGCCGCTGCGGCTGGTGATCCGCAGGACCCCACCACCCGCGAAACGCGCCTCCAACCGCCGCTCGATCTCGTCCATGAGCCGCCCGAAATCCCCCGGCGACAACGCGAAGAAGTCCTCCTCGGACCTGAACGCCGCCATCAGCGGCCCCGGCTCGGGCAGCTCGATCACCCCCGGCAGGTCGTGCAGCTCCACCGAGCCGAACCGCTCGGTCACCATCGACTCGGCGATCTCCAGCGAGAACCGCTCGATGAGGACCGAACGCGGCAACCGCAACTCGGTACCGAGCACCGCTCGCGCCGCCTCCTGCCAGAGCGGCTCGTACTCGACCTTGTCGTCCGAGGCGAGCGTCGAAATGAACAGGACCCCGCCCGGGGCGAGCACCCGCTGAAGCTCGTCGAGCGCCGCCGCGATATCGGGCACGTGGTAGAGCATGTGCATCGCCAGCACCACATCGGCCGACCCGTCCTCGAACGGCAGATCCGCGACATCCGCCGCCACGGTCGGCTCCGGCACACTCTCGAGGATGCCCGGGGCGAGGTCGACCCCGATCACCTCCGCGCCGGGGAACGACTCACGGAGGCGGGTCGTGTAGCGGCCGTTGCCGCAGCCGACGTCGAGCACCCGCTTCGGCCGCCCGGCCAGGCGCGAGATGACGACGCCGGGGAGATCGTAGTCCGGGGTCTTGTAGGCGTAGAGCCCTTGCCGGACCGCGAGGCCGGCCTCGTCGCGGTAGTTGTCGACCTTCTGGAACCGCTCATCGGTGGTCTGTCCTGAAGCGTGCTGCAATCGCTCGGTCCTTCCGCGTTCTCGTCGAGTCCCGCCAACCGCGCGGGCCTGCTGCTTTCGCGTACGCGTACTCCACGCGCCACCCCCGCACCCCGGTTGCGCATGCGGTGCAACCGCATTCGGCCCCTTCGATACCCGATTGCGCACGACCGGCCGATCTGCTGTGATGACTCCGCACCGACCGGTGCCCCAGCGAAGGAGCCTCCTTGCCGCCCACCGCCTACGCCGACGCGGCGAGCACCGCAGCCGAGGCCGCCCTGCTCGCCTACGACCTCCCCGCACCGCTCACCGTAGAGCCGATCCGCCTGCTCAACAACGCGGTGTATGCGGTCACGGCCGCAGACGGCCACCGCTACGCCCTCCGCGTCCACCGGCCCCGCTACCGCCTCACCGAACACACCCGCTCCGAACTCGCCTACCTGGACGCCGTCCACGACGACCTCGCCGCCGCCGGCGTCCGCGTGCCGAAACCGGTGCCGACCAAAGACGGCGCCCTCACGGTCACCGTCCCCGGCACTGACGAGACCGTCCACTGCGACCTCCTGACCTGGGTCGACGGCTACGTCCAGCGACCGGGAACCGGCCTCGGCCTCAGCGGCGTACGCGAGACCGGCCGCGCCCTGGACCACCTCCACCAGGCGGCCGCCTCGTTCACCGCACCCGCCGACTTCCACCTGCCGACCTGGGACGCCAAGGCACTCTTCACCGAAGCCTCGCCGTACCGGCCCGGACCACTCCACGACCTGCTGAACCCAGCGGACCGCTCGGTCTTCGACACCGTCGCCGACCAGACCGCCGAGCTCTTCGACCGCCTCGGCTCCGGCCCGGACGCGTACGGGATCGTCCACCACGACTTCATCCTGCTGAACTGCCATCCCCTGCGCACACCGCGAGGCTGGAGCATCGGCGTGATCGACTTCGACGAAAGCGGCTGGGGCCACTACCTCGCCGACCTCGGCCCCGTCCTCGGCAACCTCAGCGACTACCCGCACTTCAAGCGGCTCCGCACCGCGTTCCTCGACGGCTACCGGTCCGTGCGCGACCTGCCGACCGCACTCGAGGCGCACCTTCCACTGCTCATGGCCGCCCGCCACGCCGCCCAATGCCTCTGGGCGGCAGGGCTCGTCCACAGCAACGGCAGCACCGAGGTCGACACGAGCGACCACATCGCCTACCGCATGTGGGAAGTACGCCGCTGCCTGGCCATGCGCGCCGACCACTGACAACCCGCGCCGGCGCAGTGGCGCAATGCCAATAGGATCAGCCTCGGTCGTGCCCGCCCGCACGAGCACCCGGCCGCCCCGGCCGGCGCCGTGCACTGCGCCATGGAGGTTCAGACCCCTTGTCCACGTTCGTGAAGGGCCTCGCCTGGACCGTCGCGCTCCTGTCCGGCATCGCGACGATCTTCGCTCTGTTCGGCGGCCAGCAATGGCTCGAGCAGCAGGGCTGGACCCTCGCCCCGAGCGCCGCCCAGAACACCGGCACGGTCGAACCCGATCCCACCGGATCCGAGGGCACCCAGCAGCAGACCGCCGAAACCGGCGGCACCGTGCCGGAGCCCTCGGACCCGGGACCCGACCTCAGTTGGGACGGCGCGGTCGCCTGGTCCGAGCACACCTTCGACAACCTGCTCTGGGGCATCGTCGCCATCGGCGTCGCAATGCTCGTCTCAGGAGCCGCCGGCGCGCTCATCCTGCACACGACCGCCGCGATCGACGCCGCCGGAGGCTTCTTCCTCGGCCTCCTCGCACTGGTCTGCATCGCGGCCGTCGTCCTGCTGGGATTCCTGCTCCACGCCGCCGACCCCGGCTACCTGGTCTGGTTCATCATCCTCACCGCCGTCAGCGCCCCGCTGGGGTTCTTCGCCCCCGTCTACGCCGACGGCTACTGAACCCCGGTCACCGGCGCGTGAACACCACGCCGACCTTGTCCAGCGCCGTGCCGGCCCGGCCGTGGAAACCGGCGATCTGCCAGCCCGACGGGGCCGTGAACGTGGTGCAGTCGCCCGTGACCGTACCGCCCTCGAGCGTCCGGCCGGTGCTGGTCGTGAAGCGGGCGTAGAAGATCCGCGTGTGATCGTTGTGCTTGGCCTGGCACACCCGGAGGGCGGTCGGGTACTCCCCCACCGCCAGCGTCAGCTCTTTGAGCGTGCCGCCGCTGCCGCCGTGGGCGAGCACGGTGCCGTCGGCGAGGGTCGCGCCGAGGTGGTCGATCCGCTCCCCGGCGCGCAGGCGCAGGACGCGGGCCGCGTCGCGCGGGTCGAGGTCGTCCACATCGGTGAAGAAGTCGCCGTGCGGGCCGCCGGCCTGGTCGCTGAGGATGAAGTCACCGCCCGTGCTCCAGGAGAAGTCCACGCTGATCGGGTAGTGGTCGGAGAGGTTCGCACCGTTCCCGTCCCTGAACGCGGCGTGGTCGTTGCGGTACTGGCCGGCGTCGAGCTTGACGTGCTCGCCCGAGCGGTAGAGGACCTTGTCCACGACCTCGCACCCGGCGTCGACGGTGGCGTCGTCGCAGACGAGCGCCTCGTCGCCCTCGTTCGGGGCGTCGCCGCCGCGGACGAGCTCGACCCAGGCGTCGGTGAGGCCGCTGCCCGCCGCGAACTCGGCGATGCCGTCGCCGCGCGTGTAGCGGGTGTTGGTGTCGCCGTAGACGATCACGGCGTTCCCGGCCGAGTGCGACGCCATGTACGCCGAGACCTGGGCGAGGTTGGCTTCGCGGGCGGCGATGTCGGCCGGCTCGCTCCCGGCGTCGGTGTGCAGGTTGTACAGGTCGACCCACACGCCCTCGGCGAGGCGGGCGCGCATGAACGTGAAGCCCTTGGGCGTCAGGCAGTCGCCCGAACCGGAGGAGCACTGGCTCCACTTGACGCGCTCGAAGTCCTCGAACGGCAGGTCCGACAGCGTGTTGAGGCCGTCGCCGAAGGGCACGCCGCCGCTCGTGGCCGTCCGGTGCGGATGGTCGTCCGCCGCGTACAGCGCCGCGTGGTAGTTGAAGTCCTCCTGGACGTGCACGATGTCGTACGCGCCCAGGCGGGAGCCGATGATCGGCGTGTTGGTCTCCGGGTCGCCGTCGCCGATGCCGAGCGGCAGGCCCGCGATGTTGTAGGAGAGGACGGAGAGGTCGCCGCCGGCGGCGACCTCCTGCGCCCCGACCGGTTCGGGCGCGGCGGCGAGGACGAGGGTGGCGAGCGAGGTCAGCGCGGTGAGCGCCGCCAGGCGGGGCGGGAGGTGCATGCGGCTCCAAAGGGCTTGCGGCCGAGGGGGACCCGGCTTCGGTTATGGCGCCCTCAGATTGCCCGAATAATGCGAAATGTTCAAGACTGCCGGGAGAACCCCGCCCCGCCTCGCGGTGAACCCTCGCGCGCTCACACCACCGGACCGAGGGCCAGGAGCGCGATCGAGGAGGCGAGGAAGATGAACGTCAGGACCGTCTCCTTCGGCCAGAAGTTCGCGAGCACATGCGTGTGGACCGCGCAGGTCCAGAACAGGACCAGGCCCGCCGCGGCGGCCGTGCCCACCAGCGGGAACCCGGCCGCGCCGACGAGGAGGCCGATCCCGCCGGCGGCCTTGAGCCCCCCGATGGGGAAGACCAGCATCGACTGCGGCACGTTCGCGCCGTCCATGAGCGGCAGGATCACCTTGAGGCGCACCATCGCACCGACCCCCGAACCGAGGTTGAGGACGCCGAACGCGATCGCGAGGACGAAAGAGAGCGTGGACATGTGTGACTCCTTGTCAGTGAACGGTGGTGATACGGGTCCGCGTCGCGCGCGGGTCGTCGAAGGAACGGAGACCCCGGCCCCGTGACGGCGTTGAACCGGCTCGAGCCGGTCGATCGCGGACGACGGCGGTGACGTCACGGCCCGCTTCGGGGGGTCGGGCGAACACGGCCGCCTCCGCGCGTCGCCGCGACGACGGTGGGTTCATGGGTGCGGGAAAGCAGCGTCCGAGCGGCCGCGGGTCGAACGGTTCAGTGGAGGGTGGTGAGCTTCTGCGGGTTCGTGACCGCGTAGACCGCGGCGACCCGCTCGAGGTCCGGGGTCAGGTCGAGCATGAGGACGCCGACGACCCGGCCCTCGCGGCACATCAGCGCTGCAGGCGAGCCGTTCACCGGCCGGAACTCGACCTCGAGCCCCCCGGAACGGCGGAACCGGCGGCTGACCAGCAGCGCCGCGATCCGCTCGGCATCGCGCATCGGCCGCGGCCCGGCCGCGGGACCCAGGCCCCCGCCGTCGCACGTGAGCACCACATCGGGCGCCATGAGACCGAGCAAACCGTCGATGTCACCGCCCGCGACGGCCGCCATGAACCGCTCGGTGACCTGCCGGTGCACCGCCGGGTCCACCGCGAACTTCGGGCGCCGCGCCTGCACATGCGACCGGGCGCGGTGCGCGGTCTGCCGCACCGACGCCGGGGATCGCCCCAGCAGCGCCGCGATCTCCCCGTGCGCGTACCCGAACACCTCGGCGAGCACGAACACCGCCCGCTCCGCCGGGGTCAATGATTCGAGGACCACCATGAGCGCCAAGGAGACCGACTCCGCCCGCAGCGCGGGCTCCGCGGCGTCCGGAGCCGCCTCGGTCAGCAGCGGCTCGGGCAGCCACGGCCCGATGTACGTCTCGCGGCGGCGCTTCACCGCCTCCTGGCGGGCGATCGCGGCATTGACGCCCACCCGCACCAGGTACGCGCGGGCGTGCTCGATCGGCGCGCCGTGCGAACGGCGCTCCCACGCCAGCCAGACGTCCTGGAGCACGTCCTCGGTGTCGGCGACCGTGCCGAGCATCCCGTACACGATGCCGAACAGCAGCTCGCGGTGCTCATCGAACACCGCGGCCGGTGGATCTGGAACTGCGTTCACGGCGGCCCTCCTCAGCGTTGTCGGCCTGTCGCATTCCAAGAGCCGAACAGGGCCGCCGTTGTGACACCCCGATCGCGATCGTGACCGGGCTCGCAGTCGTTCTTCTGGTGAGAGCGCGGCGAAGCCGCGCACGTTTCAGTCTTTTTGTCTGTTTCTAGAGGAGAGACATTAAGCCTCGGTACCGATATATATCAGAGATTTCAGCACGTGCTTACCCGGTTCGAGGACGCCCCTGAGCACCGGCAGTACCGTTGCGGGCCAGTACAAGTGCGTGCCCGGCATCGGTTCGATGAGGGCCGCCTCCCGCTCCCCCGTGCTGTCGATGAGCTCCGAACGCATGCCCGCGCTCGACACGACCACGCGCGAATCGTCGACCTCCGCGACGTGACCGGGCTTGGGGACGCACCAGCCGCCCTCCCCCGTGTGCAGCACCCGCTCGGTCTCGATCACGTGGACGCGGGCGTGCCACCCGTCGACGGCCGCCTCCAGCGAGGTCGTGATGGTCACGTCCTCCCACGGCTGCCAGTTGACGGTGAGCACCCCCTTCTCATCGATCGACCCCTCATCGGAGTCCTCGCGGCCCCGCCAGTGCCGACCGTCCTCCGACAGGAGCAGCGCCCCGTCCGGCACCGCCGACTCCAGGCCCGGCCCGCCGGTCGCATGCGAGAACCCCGCCAGCGTCGAATACGCGAGCTTGCCGTACGCGGCCTCGCCCGTGCGGGCCCACGGCACCCACGCCTGGCCGTTCAAACGGGTCACGTGCCCGCCCCGGTCCCGCACGTGCACCGCCCGAGCGGCCTTGTGCGGCTCGACCACCGGGCCCGGCACCGCCGCCTCCACGGTCCAGAACGGATGCTCGGCCGGGGCCAGGAGACCCGCGAACACCTTCGTCGCCCACCACGGGGAACCCGCGGTCAAGTACTGCTCGGCGACCGCGTTGTTCGGGTACGCGTATCCCACCGTGAGCCGCCCCTCCGGGTCGAGGATCGGCTTGTCCCACCACCATTCCAGGTGGCGGCGGCTGAACCCCGCGGCCTCGGCCCACGGCACCGCCTCCACGTCAGCGGCGGCCAGCGCGCCCCACAGGCAGCCCTGCGCGAACCGGTAGCCCAGGCTGCGCCCATAAGGGACGGCCGAGCCGTCGGCGGCGAACCAGGAGCGGAAGCGCTTGGCGAACGCGGCCGCGTTCGCCACGTACCGGTCGTCGCCGGCGAGCTTGTAGTGCAGGAGCGCGTACGTGTGGAATGCGAAGGGGTTGTAGTAGTCGACGCGCCCGCCCGGGCCGTCCTCGAAGACGCTGTCGCCGAGCGCGAACTCCCCGAGCCGTTCCAGGTGCCCGTCGGCGACGGCCCGGTCGTGGGCGATGCCCAGGCGCGCCAGGCCGTGGCCGGCGAACACCGGGAAGTAGTGCCAGTTCATGTCGGCCACCGGGCCGTTGTAGGCGCCCTGGAGCCAAGCGGCGAGTTTGTCCTTCGCCTTGGGGGCCAAGGGCTCCCAGAGCTTGTCGGGGGCGAGGCTGCAGGCCCAGCCGACCGCGGCGGCCTCGACGATGCGCTGGCCGCCGTTCGCGGGGTCGCCGACGTACCAGGCGTCCTCGGGGTCGACGGCGCGGGCGAGGGTGTCGGCGAGGGTGGCCCACAGGTCGTCGGGGACGGTCGCCTTGGCGGCGGCCAGGCCCCAGAGCGGGCGGGTCAGCAGCTCGAACCAGTCCTCGGCGTGGGAGTGGTTCGACATGGTGACGGGGGTGGCGTCGGGGCCGGCGGCGGCCAGCTCGGCGGCGGGCCTGCCGATCGCGAGCGCGGCCGAGGCCCACCCGGTGCGGCTGTGGTCGAGCGGTCCGAAGGTTCGCAGCGGTGAGGTCACGCTGGCAGACGCTATCAATGCGGTGGTGAATCGGCAAGTCGCCGCGGACCGGACCGGGCGTGTCCCAAGGGTGTGCCCAGGGGAAGCGTCCGGTTCGGCCTTGTTCCGGTGGACTCGGGCGGGGCCCGAGTATGGGTTTTTCACCGGTCAATACGTGATGAATCAGGGTGGTTCGGTGTACTTCGTTCCTGCACGATGAGTTCCAACGCACCACCCCTGCTGCGGCCCGAGGAGATCCGGAATGGACGACAGATACGCGGCCTTCACCATGGCCGATCCCGCGTTCTACGACGCGATGTACTCGGCCGAGACGGCCGGCGCGTCGTTCCCCGTGGCCGAGCGGCCCCTCCCCGAAGGCTGGCGCTCCTCGGCCTCCGACGACTGGCTCACCATGCGCCGCGACGACGACGCACTGCCGCTGCAAGGCTGGAAGATCCACGCCTCGGCCACCATGGACGGCGCGGAGCGGGTCCTGGAGACCGTGTGGGACTACTGCGTGCCGCGCGGCATCCAGTTCAAGTTCCTGCGGTCGCCCGCGGCACTGCTGGTGCGGGTCTCGAAGTACGCGCCCCGCGGCTACTCCGGGAAGCTCGTCACCGTCTACCCCGGCAGCGACGCCGAGTGCGAGGCCGTGCTCAACGAGCTGGGAGCGCTCCTGGAAGGGGAGGCGGGCCCGTACATCCTCAGCGACCTGCGCTGGGGCAAGGGCCCCCTGCACGTCCGCTACGGCGCCTTCGCGAACCGGTACACCACCGACGAGCGGGGACAGATCGTCCCCGCGCTCCTCGACGGCGAAGGCCGGCTCGTGGCCGACCGGCGCGACCCGGTGTTCCACGTGCCCGACTGGGTCGAGCTCCCCGCGTTCCTCGCCCCCCACCTCGAAGCCCGCAACGCCGTCAAAGTCGACGAGATCCCCTACACCGTCGAACGGGTCCTCCACTTCTCCAACGGCGGCGGCATCTACCTCGCCCGCGACCGCGAAGGCCGCCAAGTGGTCCTCAAGGAGGGCCGCCCCCACGCCGGCCTCGACACGTGGGGCCACGACGCCGTCCAGCGGGTCGAGCACGAGCACGAAGTACTGCGCCGCCTCGCCGGCGTCCCCGGCATCCCCGAGTCACACGGCGCGTTCTGGCTCGGCGAGCACCGGTTCCTCGCAATGGAGTACATCGAGGGCGACGTGCTGAGCAAGGCCGTCGTCACCCGCTACCCGCTCGTGGACGCCGACGCGACCGCCGAGGACTACGCCCGGTTCACCGCCTGGGCCGTGGACGTGCACGACCAGATCAGCGCCATCGTCGACGGCATCCACGAACGCGGCCTCTCCTACGGCGACCTCCACCTGTTCAACGTGATGGTCCGACCCGACGGCCGAGTGTCCCTCCTCGACTTCGAAGTGGCCGGCGACGTGGACGCCGAACGCCGTGCGGGCCTGGGCAACCAGGGCTTCGCCGCGCCGCGCTCGCTCACCGGCGCCGCCGCCGACCGGTACTCCCTCGCCTGCATGAAGCTCGCCCTGTTCCTGCCGATGACGAACCTCCTCGGCCTCCACCGGCTCAAGGCCCGGCACTTCGCCCAGATCATCCGCGAGCGCTTCCCCGTCCCCGACGGCTGGCTCGACGACGCGGTCGACGCCATCGCCCCGCCCGAGTTCGCCTACGACCCGCCCCGCACCGACCCCGACGCCTGGCCGGACGTGCGCGAGCAGATCTGCCGCGCCATCACCGCCAGCGCCACCCCCGAACGCAACGACCGGCTCTTCCCCGGCGACGTGCAGCAGTTCGAGTCCGGCGGCCTCGGCCTCGCCTACGGCGCCGCCGGCGTCCTGGTCGCCCTGGAGGCGGCCGGAGCCGAACGGATCGACCGGTTCGAGGACTGGCTCATCACGCACGCCGTCGCACCCGCCCCGGGCTCCCGGCTCGGCCTCTACGACGGCCTCGCCGGCGCCTCCTTCGCACTCGACCGACTCGGCCACCACCAGGCCGCACTGGACACGATGGACATCCTCCTCGCCGAAGACTGGAAGTCCCTCGGCGGCGACCTCTTCGGCGGCCTGTCCGGCATCGGCCTGCACCTGCTCCACCTGGCCGGAACCCGCGGCGAACCGGACCTGGCCCAGACCGGCCTCCACTGCGCCGAACTCGTCGCCGACCGCCTCGGCGCCGAGACCGCAGGCGGCCCCAGAAGCGGCGGAAAAGACCCGTGGGCCGGGCTCATGCGCGGCGGCGCCGGACGCGCCATGCTCCTCATGCGCGCCTACGAAGCGACCGGCGACACCGGCTTCCTCGACGCCGCGGCCACCGGACTGCGCGCCGACCTCGACCGCAGCGTCGTCCGCTCCAACGGCTCCCGCGAGATCGACGAAGGCTGGCGGACCATGCCCTACCTGGAGGCCGGCAGCGTCGGCCTCGGCATCGCCCTCGACGCGTACCTCGCACACCGGCCCGACCCGCAGTTCACCGAGGCCTCCGCGCAGATCGCACTCGCGGCACGCTCACCCATGTACATCCTTCCCGGCCTCTTCACCGGCCGCGCCGGCATCCTCCTCTACCTCGCCGGACGCAGCCCCCACCCCGCCGGCGACCCCGAAGTGCGCGAACAGGTCCAGGCCCTCTCCTGGCACGCCCTGCCGTACGCCGACGGCATGGCCTTCCCCGGCACCGGCCTCCTGCGCCTCTCCATGGACCTCGCCACCGGCGGCGCGGGCATCCTGCTCGCACTCGCCGCCGCCCTCGGCGGCGACCCGGGAGCCCGACTCCCGCTGATCGGCAGTGCAACTGCCCCACAGACACCCGCGCCGCGTGCGCAGGTGAATCCAGTTTCCCAGTAGAACGACGAAAGGAAGACGAACATGGCTCTCCTCGACCTGCAAGGCATGGAAGGCAACAACGAACTCAACACGGCCGGCAGCAGCAACAGCGGGCACTCCTGCCCCTCCAACCTGAGCGCCACCCTCTGCGGCGGCACCAGCAGCCTCAGCGTCCTGCTCTGCCACTAGCCGGTCCTGAACTCGGCCCCGGACGGCACACCGCCGCCCGGGGCCGAGGCCGATGAACGGAGCCGCCGATGGCCACCCCCGCACTCGCACTCGGCGCCGTCGTGCGCCGCTCCCGCCGCACGCTCCCCCTCCTCGGCGCCTCCGCCATCATCGGGACACTGAGCCTGCTCGCCCTGCCGCTGGCACTCGCGAACGCGATCGACAGCGCAGTCGCGGGCCGCGGCGACGCGACCTGGACGTGGATCGCGGCGGCGCTCATCCTGCTCGGCGTCGCGTGCGACCTCACGGACGCCTTCACCGAGACCACCTGCACCGCGGACGCAGCGGCATGGCTGCGCCGCGGGCTCGTGCGGCGCATGCTCGGCATCCCCCACCGCATCCGCGAATTCGACACCGGCGACCTCGTCGCCCGCACCTCGGCCGGCGCAGCGGACGCCGCCCAGGCCGGACCCGGCGTCATCGGCGCGCTGGCCGCGACGCTGCCGCCCGTGGGCGCACTGGGCATGCTGCTCTGGCTCGACTGGACGCTCGCGCTGGCGTTCGCGGTCGGCCTCGCCATGGTGGCGATGGTGCTGCGGCTCTTCGCGAAAGAGACCGCCGCGGCGGCGATGGCCTACCAGCGGGTGCAGGGGACCATGGCGGCGCGGCTGACCGAGGCGATCGGCGGCAGGCGCACCATCGCGGCGGCCGGCACGGTCGACACCGAGACCAAACGCGTCCTCGCCGACCTGCCGCAACTCGCTGAGCACGGGAAGGCGAGCTGGCGGGCCCTGTCGTCGGCCGGCGCACGGGCGGCGTTCGCCGGTCCACTGGCGACCGTGGGCGTCCTGGCGGTCGCCGGATTCCTGGTCGGGCAGGGACGGCTGAGCGCAGGCGAGGTGCTGGCGGCGGGCCAGTACGCGATGCTCGGCGCGGGCCTGGGCGCACTCACCGGAGTGCTCGGCGTGCTCGCCCGCGCGAAAGCGGCGGTGGCCAGGCTCAGCGAAGTCCACGCGGTGCCGATGCTCGAGTACGGCGACCGCGAACTGCCCCACGCGCGCACCCGCTCGAACGGCGAGCCCAGCAGCGAATCCACAGACCACTGGGCGGGCGGATCGACACCGGAGCCACCAACAGCACCCGACTCCACGACCGGCCGGCAGCTCGCACCCGCTACCGGGCCGGACCTGCCGACCGTCCCGAGTCGCATCCTCTTCCCTACCCCGCCCCACACCATGACCGGCCACGGGAAGGCGACCCCGCCTGCCGGCCCCGCCGGGGATCATCCGACTCGCGGTCACCTCGAACTGCGCGCGGTGACCGTCGAAGGCCCGGCAGGGCCGCTCCTCGATGAGGTCACGTTCTCGGTCCCGGGCGGGGCGGTCGCTGCGATCGTGGGCGCATCGGGCTCGGGGAAATCGGTGCTCGCGGCAGTGGCCGCACGATTGCGCGACCCCGACCGCGGCGAGGTGCGCTTGGACGGAGTCCCGTTGCACCACTTGTCATCCGATGCATTGCGGGACGCGGTCGGCATCGCATCTGAACGCCCCGCACTCGCCGGGGCCACCCTCGCCGACGCTATGGGACCCGGCCGACCGCGAGCAGCGGTGACGGCCGCGGCGGCGGCGGTCGGCGCCGACGGCTTCGCCGAACGCCTCCCGGACCGCTACGACACACCACTGGAGCAGGTCCCCATGTCCGGCGGCGAAGCCCAGCGCATCGGCCTCGCCCGCGCCTGGCGGGCCCAACGACTCCTGGTCCTGGACGACGCGACCGCCGCACTGGACGCGGTCAGCGAACTGCGCATCGCCGAGGCGCTGGCCGCGAGCGGCCGTACTCGACTCGTCGTGACCCACCAGGTCCGGGTCGCAGCGCAGGCGGACCTCGTGGTGTGGCTGGAAGCGGGCAAAGTCCGAGGCTCGGGACCGCATCGAGCCTTGTGGACCGACCCCGACTACCGGGAGGTCTTCCACCAATGAACCGAGACCGGCAACCGACCACCGCCGCCTCGACGAACGCATCTTGCAGGCCGCCGCACCCCACCCACTGTGACCTCAACCTTCCGACCGAACGGCACCCCGCCCGTGCCCACGGCCGTTCCAGCTCCCCCGCGTTGCCACCCGCATCTCCTCGCGCAACACGGTGGCATATCACGCATCACCGCCCGCTCCCCTCGGCAGCCACGCCATGAAAGCCGTCCTCCGCTACGCCGCTTCCGGACTCCGGCCGAGGGCCCTGCTCACGCTCTTCCTCTGGTCCATCCCCGAGACGCTCCCGACCGCGCTCTTCGGACTCATGGTCGCGCGCGCCCTCGACGACGGCTTCCTCGCCGGGCGCCCCTGGACCGGCGCCGCCTGGCTCGGCGGACTCATGGCCGCCGCAGCCGTCGGCGCATTCGGCACCCGCGGTCTCTACGCCACCCTCGGCGCCACAGTGGAGCCGTTCCGGGACCGCCTGGTACGCCATGTGATATGTCACGCGCTACACACCTCCGTGGCCGGCCGACCCGATTCGGGAGCCGTCTCGCGCCTCGCCCGGCAGGTCGAGATCGCCCGCGACTCCTACGCGGGCGTCGTGCTCGCCGTCCGCGGATGCCTCGTCACCGCAGTCGGCGTCTCCGCAGGCCTGCTCACCCTCGATCCCCGACTCGCACTGTTCGTGCTGCCCCCGTTCCTCCTGGGGCTCTTCGCCTTCATCGCCACCATCGGCTTCGCCGCAGCCCGGCACCGCCGCGCCGCCGAAGCCGACGAGCGCATGGCCGAACGCGTCCGCCAGGTCGCCGCAGCCGCGACCGACCTCGCCGGTTGCGGCGGCGCAGCGTACGGCGAGGCGTTCACCGCCGGACCAATCGAGCGCCTCGCCGCCGCCGAGCGGGCGCTCGCCGGAGCGGCCGCGTTGCGCGCCATGTGCTTCGCGATCGGCGGCTGGCTGCCGCTCCTGGCGGTCCTCGCCGCCGCTCCGTGGCTCGCCGACCGCGGCCTCACCGCCGGAGCACTCACCGGGGCGCTCCTCTACGTCCTGACCGGTATCCAGCCCGCCCTCAACACCCTCGTCAGCGGCCTCGGCAACAGCGGCCTGCGCCTCTGCGTCGCCCTGGGCCGCATCCTCAACGACCAACCGGACACCCCGGCCACCGCAATCAAGGGCACGAGCACCCCGGCCACCCCGATCGACAGCGCGGGCGCCCCCGAACTGTCGGACCCTCACGCCACCATTGCATCGGGGGCGGTCCAGTTCGGACACACCCGACCCCGGGGGCAGGACGAACCAGACCAATACCCCGGCAACAGACCTCCCGCCCTCACCGCGCAAGGTCTCACCTTCGCCTACGGCCCGCACGCCGCACCGGCCGTCGACGACCTCGATCTCACCGTCCCCGCAGGCGACCACCTCGCGATCATCGGCCCCAGCGGCATCGGCAAGTCCACCCTGGCCGGGCTCCTCTGCGGGCTCCTGCGCCCCGATGCAGGGGTGGTCGCGTACGGCCGCATCGACGCCGACGCCTTCACCCCGGCCGAACTCGCCCACCGGCGCGTCCTCATCCCCCAGGAGGCCTACGTCTTCACCGGCACCGCCCGCGCCAATCTGCGCTACCTCGACCCGTCCGCCACCGACACCGAACTCGCCGCCGCCCTCACCGCCGTGGGCGCCGCCGCCCTGGTCGACCGGCTCGGCGGCCTCGACGCGGTGCTCGATCCGCGCCGGCTCTCGGCCGGGGAGCGCCAGCTCCTCGCGCTCGCCCGCGCCTACCGGTCCCCCGCCCCGATCGCAGTCCTCGACGAGGCCACCTGCCATCTCGACCCGGCCGCCGAAGCCCGCGCCGAGGCGGCCTTCGCCGCACGCGGCACCCTCATCGTCATCGCCCACCGCGCGAGCTCCGCAATGCGCGCCCGTAGGCTCCTCGTCCTCGACGGCGAGCGCGCCGCCATCGGCGACCACGAGTACCTGCGCGACACGTCACCGCTTTACAGGAGCCTCCTGGCGCATTGGGGCGACGAGCAGCCGATCGCCCCGGAGTCCATGCCGCACAAGGCGACGGCCGGCCCCGACCGCATCACGGCGGGTCAGATCCAACCTGCCTCCTGAGCGATGCGCACCGCGTCAATGCGGCTGCGCGCCCCGGACTTGTGGATGGCGTTCGACAGGTAGTTGCGGACCGTCTCCACCCGCAGGAAGAGCAGGTCCGCGATCTCCCGCGTTGTCGCGCCCGTCCCGACCTGGCTCAAGACCTCCCGCTCCCGCTTCGTGAGCGGGTTGCTCCGGGCCCGCATGGCCGCCAGAGCGATCGTCCCGTCGATCACGGCCTCACCGCCGGTGAGCCGGTGGATCGCGTCGATGAGCCGCTCGAAGGTCTCGCCGGTGGTCATGAAGCCGACGCGCGGCGCGAGCCGCGTGAGGTCCTGCGAGAGGCCCGCTGTGCGGGTGGGGTCGACGAGGAGCAGCACGCTCATGTCCGGCAGTGCCGCGCAGAGTGCTTCGGCGCGTTCGGGAGGCAGTAAACCGGTGTCGTGGACGAGCACGTCGGGCTGCAGACGGAGTGCGGCCGTGAGTGCGTCTTCATTGCGTTCGGCGTCGTCGATGAGGGTGATGCCCTGCTCGCCGGAGAGCCCTCGGCGGAGGGCCGTGCGCCAGAGGCACTGGTCGTGCTGGACGAGTACGCGGATCATGGACTCCCACCTGTGTCGCTTTCGCAAGTCCCTGCCGACGCCCACCCGTCGCATGCGGGTCCTGGTACAGGCATCAGGGTACCGGTCCGCAAAGGACACTAAACCTGAATAATTGTCAGATCATCGACAATTGGTGTTCGGCAGTGTCATTGGCACACCGCAACACCCCGAGCATTGCCGAAAGGGCCCGTCCACTCGCCGACCGACGCCTTGGCCGGACCAGTGCACGGGCCCTTTCGGAATGTGACATGTGATATGCCACTGGTGCTTCAGGCGGCGCGTGCCGCCGTGCCGCTCGCGTCGTCCGGTTCGCCTGCAGGCGAAAGCGCTTGGACGACCGCGGGTGCCGCCGCGACCGCGAGGACGGTGGCGGTGTCGCCGGGCTGTTCGGGATGGGTGCGCTGCCAGCGGCGGGCGAGCCAGCCGAGGAACAGCCCCACCGCCGTCATGGTGACGACCGAGCCGGCGAGCGACTGCAGCCCCGGTCCGGCGATCCAGGCGATCATCAACCCCAGGCCGACCGAGTACACGGCCCACAGGGCCCCGCCGAGGGCGGCCATGCGCGCGTACGGCGGCTTGGCGGTGCCCGACGCCGCCCACGCCAGCGCGGTGCGTCCGGCGGGAAGGAACCGCGCCACCATCGTCGTCCGGTACGGGTGGTCGCTGATGGTGCGCTGCAGGAGCGTCTCGAGTTTCGCGACGGTGCCGGTGACGAGGCCGCGAACGACGCGGGGGCTGCGGCGGGCGAGGCCCGTCCGGAGTGCCCGGAACAGCCGGTAGCCCAGGAATTCGCCGAGCCACGAGGCGGCGGCGGCGCCGACGAGCAGCACGCCGATGAGGAGCGGGTTGCCGAAGACGAGCCCGGCGGCGGCGGTCACGAGCGTCGCGCTCGGGAGCACGGGTGCGAAGAAGTCCGCGACCACCATGCCGATGAGGATGAGCATCGCCCAGAAGAAGACCGTCATGGGTCCCCCCGTTCACCGAGTGCCGGTAGGGGGCCGGGCCGGGGGTCGGCCCGGTCCCCTGCAGGCATCGGCTACTTGGACGCTCCGACGAGTTCGCGCTCGTCTTCGCGCGGCGCGTCGTCGCGGAGGTGCTCTTGGAGCTTGTCCCCCTCGACGTCGACGTTCGGCAGGATGCGGTCGAGCCACTTGGGGATCCACCACGAGCCGCGGCCGATGAGGGCCATGACCGCCGGGATGATCGCCATGCGGACCACGAACGCGTCGAAGATGACCGCCGCGGCCAGACCGAAGCCCATCGCCGCGATCATCGCCTCGCCGCTGAAGATGAACGCCGCGAAGACGCTGATCATGATGAGCGCAGCCGCGACCACCACCCGCGACGAGTGGCCGTAGCCCTCCACGATCGCCCGCTTCGGGTCCGCGCCGTGCACATACGCCTCGCGCACCCGCGTCACCAGGAAGATCTGGTAGTCCATCGCCAGACCGAACACGAGCCCGATCATCAGGATCGGCATCATCGACATGATCGGACCCGGCTGGTCCACATTGAACAGCTCGGCCATCCAACCCCACTGGAAGACCGCGACGAGGGCGCCGAGCGCGGCGAACACGCTGAGCATGAACCCGAGCGTTGCCATGAGCGGCACGAGGATGGAGCGGAACACCAGCAGCAGGATGAGTGCGGCGAGGCCCACGACGATGAGCATGTACGGCAGCAGCGCGTCGTTGAGGTTGTCGGAGATGTCGATGTTCAGCGCGGTGGCGCCGGTGACCGACCAGTTCGCGTCGGTGTCGTCGGCGAGGACGTCGCGGATCTCGTGCACGAGCTCGTTGGTGGCGTGCGCGGACGGTCCGGTCTCCGGGATGAGGGTGACCATGACGGTGTCCAGGTCGGCGTTCGGGAACGCCTGGCCGACGACGGCGATGCCGTCGATGTCGCCCAGCTCTTCGGTGATGTTCTGGGCGGCGGCCATGGCGTCGACGCCGTCGTCGAGGTCGCCCACGATGATGAGCTGCCCGTTGAAGCCCTCGCCGAAGCCCTCGCTGATGAGGTCGTACGCCTGGCGCTGGGTGGTCTCCTCGCCGGAGGAGCCGGCGTCGGGCAGGCCCAGTTCGAGGTCGAGCGCCGGGTAGGCGAGCGCGCCGAGGCCCAGGATGCCGACCAGGGCGACCAGGATCGGGTGGCGGGTGACGAACCCGGCCCAGCGCTTGCCGCCGTTGGGCTTGGAGTCGTGCAGCCCTGCGGCGATGCGGCGGCGCTGCCGCTTGGTGAAGATCCGCTTCCCGGCGAACCCGGCGAACGCCGGGAGCAGGGTGACGGCGATGAGCACGGCGATGACGACGGTGACGGCGGCGGCCACGGCCATCTCGGTCAGGAACGGGATGTTCACGACCGACAGGCCCAGGAGCGCGATCACGACCGTGAGGCCGGCGAAGAACACGGCCGAGCCGGCGGTGCCCACGGCGCGGCCCATGGCCTCGGCGCGGGCGCGCCTGTCCTCGACGCGGCCGTCCGCGGCGAGTTCGTTGCGGTACCTGGAGAGGATGAACAGCGCGTAGTCGATGCCGACGGCCAGGCCGATCATGGAGGCCAGCGTGCCGGTGGACTCGCTGACGTTCATGAAGGAGGTCGCGGCGAGGATGCCCGCGGTGGTGAGTGCGACGCCGAGCACCGCGGTGATGATCGGCAGGCCCGCCGCGAGGAGGGCGCCGAAGGTGATCACGAGGACGACCAGGGCGACGCCGATGCCGATGAGCTCGGTCGTGCCCGTCTCGGGCATCGGCTGGAGGATGTCGCCGCCGACCTCGACGCGGACGCCCGCGTCCTCGGTGTCGGCGATGGCCTCTTCGAGGTACTCGATGGTGGCCTCGTCGAGCTCCATGGCGGGCTCGGCGTACGCGACCTGCATGACGGCGATGTTCTGGCCGTCCGCGGCGATCATGCCGATCGGGTTGCCGGCCTCGTCAACGGCGAAGGGGCTGGTGACCGAGGCGATCTGCGGCGAGTCCTGCATGTGGGCCGCGAGGTCGTCGATGACGGCCTTGTTGGCGTCCGCGGTGAGCGGTTCGCCGTTCTCGGACTCGAACACGATCTGGGCGGAGCCGCCGTCGGCGTTCGCGTCGGGGAAGCGCTCTTCGAGGAGGTCGAAGGCCTCCTGGGATTCGGTGCCGGGGAGGACGAACTCGGGGTTCGTCTCCTGCTGCATGGTCGCCGCTGCGGCGCCGACGCCGCCGACGATGAGGACCCAGACGACGAGGACGAGCCATCGCAGTCTGAAGGACCCTCTGCCGAGGCGGTAGAGGAAGGTGGCCACGCTGGGTGCTCCTTAGGTATGCACCGTCCGGTCCCGCCGCCTCGCTGGCGTTCGAGGGGTCAGTCGATACCGGGCAGGGCCGTTGCACGGCAATGCCTTTGAACGACGTGACCCTCGGCGCCAGTGGGTGTGCGGCGGCGGGGCCGGTCGGCTCGGGTGGTGTTTCGCCGGCGTCTTCGGCGGCGGGTTTCCTGGTGTGTTGCGGCTATTGGGTGTGGTTATGCGTCTGGTTCGGGGGCATCGGGTGCAAGGGCGCCGTCGAGCGGCCGGGCGATGCCGGCCTCCAGCTGCGCGAACGCGTGGGTGATGGCCTCGCCGAGGGTGCGGCCGCGGGGGTTGGCGACCCAGTCCTCATTGGAGATCTTCATGGTGACCAGGGCGCTGCCGAGGACGAGCCGCGGATACGGGTCGTCGGTGCTGCGCCCGGTGGCCTCGGCGACGATCCCGAGGAGTTCGGCGAACAGCTCCATGAACTGGCCGGCCTGGACCTTGATGAGTTCGGGCGAGGCGTGGATGAGTTCTTCGCGGCACTGCATCTGGCCGATGTCGAAGCGCTCGTCCATGCGCAGGCCGACGCAGGCGTCGCGCAGGGCGTCCCAGATGGGCCGCTGTGCGGCGTACTCGCGCACCGCGGCGATGAACTCCCCGGTGATCTCGTTGAAGTCGTGGAGGAAGGCCGCTTCCTTGTTCGGGAAGTAGTTGTGGAAGGTGCGGGTGGACACCCCGACCTCGGCCGCGATCTCATCGGCGGTGACGGCGTCCAGGCCGCCCTTCGTCATGGCCAGGCGGAGCGTGGCGCCGCTGAGGGCCGCCTTGGTGGCGGCCTTCTTGCGTTCGCGGAGTCCTGACTGGTCGGCCATGAGCACAACCCTAGTGGGGGTTGCTCATGTTCACAAGGTGCAAATGAAGAAATTTTGCAGCAGGCGCAAATTTTCCCGCCGGGAAGTGTTTATGTGAGCGGAGCCACGCACGTGACGCCTGGGACGGCCCACTCGGTCACCGGCTCGGACGCGCCCGACGGATCCACCCGGACGACCTCGCCGGAATGCTGGCAGGCCACGAGCAGCGTCCCGTCGCCGGTGAGCACCGCGTCGCGGGGCCAGGCCGCGCCCACCGGCACCGTGCGCACGAGCGCGCCGTCGGCCGGATCGATGACGGCGACCTGATCGGTCCCCCGCACCGTGACGTACACCAGCCCGCGCTCGGAGTCGGCGACCACGGCCGCCGGGAGCGGCCGCGGCGCGTCCTCCTCGAGCCCGATGTCGGGCAGGGCCGCGAAGTCGGCGACCTCGCCGCCCGGCAGGGGGATCGGCGCGCCGAACGAGAACGTGGCCGAGCGCTCGTCGAAGGAGCCGACCGCGACCGCGTTCGCCAGCTCCCCCACGATCACCGCGCGGTCCCCGAGGAACGCGAGGTGGCGGGGGCCGAAACCGGGTTCGAGCTGCGTGGTCGCCGCGGGGATGAGCTTGCCGTCGTCGCCGAGGTCGAACGCGTGGATGCGATCCGAGCCCAGATCCACGGCCAGCACGCGTCCCATGTGACATACCACCTGGTGCGCATGCGGCCCGGCCTGGCGGTCCGCGTCCGGGCCCGACCCGGAGAGCTTGAAGACGTCCGCGGCCTCCCCGAGGGTGCCGCCCTCCCCGATCGGCAGGACCGCGACCGAGGCGCCGCCCCCGTCGCCACTGCCGTAGTTGGCGACCAGCAGCCAGCGCCCGCTCGGGTCCACCGTCGCATGGCAGGGGTTGTTGCCGCCGGTGGACTGGCCCTGACCGGCGCGGTCGAGCGTGAAGTCCTCGCCGAGGCGCCAGGCCGCGGCGAAGCCCGGCTCGGTCTCGGTGAGGGTGTAGACCGCTTCGGGGCCGACGTGGACCCACGAGGGGTTGACCACCGCCGCAGCCGCGCCGAGGCCGTCGGGTCCGGCCACGACGAGGCCCGGGCCGCCTTCAGTGGTGTAGTCGCCAAGGAGGTACCGCATGGGCCCGATCCTAGCGGCCCGCCGGGACGGCGGCGCGGGCTCGGGCTCCCCGTCGCTCAGGAACCGGTGCGCCGGAGGGGCGGTGGGGAGACGGTGCGCGCTCGCGCTCCTACACTTGGGGGCATGGTCGAGGACCGCAAGACCGACGCGCAGTGGCGCGAGCAGCTCAGCCGCGACGAGTACCGGGTGCTGCGCGAAGGCGGCACCGAGGCGCCGTGGACGGGCGAGTACGTCGACGAGAAGCGCCGGGGCGTCTACCGCTGCCGCGCGTGCGGCGCCGAGCTGTTCGCCTCCGACACGAAGTTCGACTCCCGGTGCGGATGGCCCTCGTTCTGGACGCCCATGGCCGGCGACCGGGTGCGGCTGCTCGAGGACGACAGCCTCGGCATGCGCCGCACCGAGGTGCGCTGCGGCACCTGCGATTCGCACCTGGGCCATGTGTTCTACGGCGAGGGCTGGGACAACCCCGACGACGCCCGGTTCTGCATCAACTCGATCAGCTTGACGCTGGAGCCGGTCGCCGACACGGAGTGATCGCGGCGGGCCGGTCGCCTTGGGCCCCAACCGCTCAGCGCAGTGCCATGTCACATGTCACACGTTCGATCGGTGCCCGGCGAGCCGTGCTGCGCCCGGCCGCCCTCGGGCGCGCTCGCGCCTCCCGACTAAGCTCTCCCACGTCCCCTGCTCCCCGAATCAGAAGCGAGGCCGAGGGTGGAACCCGGGAACCTGATCGCTGGCCGTTACCGCCTAGAGCAGCGCCTCGCCGCGGGCGGCATGGGCGCGGTGTGGCGCGGCACCGACACCCGGCTCAACCGCGTCGTCGCCGTCAAACTCCTCCATTCGGGGCTGTCCGGCAACGACCGGTTCCGGGCCCGCTTCCACCAGGAGGCGCAGGCCGTCGCCCAGCTGCAGTCGCCGGGGATCGTCAGCCTCTACGACTACGGCGAGGAGAACGCCCCCGAAGGGCTCGTCTCCTACCTCATCATGGAGCTCGTGCGCGGCCAGGCGCTCGACACCGTGCTCCGCGAGCGGGGCCGCCTGTCCCCCAACGAGACGCTGAAGATCATGGCGTCCGCCGCCGAGGCCCTCCACATCGCCCACCAGGCCCACATCATCCACCGCGACATCAAGCCGGGGAACCTGCTCGTCGGCTCCGACGGCAGCGTCAAGATCGTCGACTTCGGCATCGCCGCCGCCAAGGGCGGCGCCGGCCTGACCGAGACCGGCACCGTCATGGGCACCCTCGCCTACGCCTCGCCCGAACAGCTCCAGGGCTCGCAGCTCACCGGCGCCACCGACCTGTACTCCCTGGGCATCGTCGGCTACGAGTGCCTCGCCGGGCGGCCCCCGTTCGCCGGCAACGAACCGACCGCCGCGATCGCCGGGCACCTCACCGGCCAGCCCGCGCCCCTCCCTCCCGACGTCCCCGCGCCGGTCGCGCAGATCATCATGCGCTGCCTGGCGAAGGACCCCCGCCAGCGCTTCGCCTCGGCCGCCGAGCTCGCGCAGGTCTGCAAGTCCGGCGGCATGGGCGGCGGCACGACGGCGATCCTCGCCTCCGCGCCGAGCCCGTACCAGTCCGGCCAGTCGCCCCAGTCGTTCCAGCCATCACCGGCCACCCAGGTCATGACGCCCGGCGGCGCCGCGGCGATGGCCGCCGGCGTCGCGCCCGCCCACACCTCGGTGCAGCCGGTGCACCACGACGAGTACGGCAGCCCCACGACCGGCCAGTACGGCGCCGGCGGGCCGCCCGAGCGCCCGCTGCCGCCGCCACGCGAGGCCGAGGAGCCCAAGCGCAACCCGACCGGCCCCATCCTGGTCGTCGTGGCCGGCATCGCCGTGCTCGTCATCGCCCTGTTCCTGCTGCAGCCTTGGGACAAGAGCGACGACGACAACGACCCGACCGCCGGCGAGAACACCGACGCCACCTCGCAGGCCGAAGCGACCGAGGAGAACACCCAGGCCGCAGACGAGGGCGGCGACGACTCCGGCGGCGACTCCGAAGAGGACGACTCGGAGGAGAACAACAACAACGACGAAGAGGAGCAGACCTCCGAGGAGGAACACGCCGAGGAGGCCCCCCAGCTCGTCGAGATGGACGACTACACCGGTCAGGACGTCAACGACGCCATCGACGATCTCGAAGGCGAGGGCTTCACCTCCGTGACGGCGGTCCCCACCGCCACCGAGACCGGCGAGTTCGACACCTGCGAAGTCCTTCACCAGAGCCCTGAAGCCGGCACCGAGGTCGGCCCCGAAACGCCGATCGAGTTGAGCTACGTGGCCAATGACGCGTCCTGCCCGGACGGCAACCAGCTGGCCGGCTGACCCGAGTCGCGAACGAGGGCGGCGACCGCGATGCGGTCGCCGCCCTCGCCGTTTCCCGGCGCCGACCCGCGCACCATGTCGTACCCTTCGGGCACTGTTGATTCGGGGGCGCTCGCGACGCCCGATTTGTCGCGAACCGCCGCTCACGTTGCGCAGCACCGCAGCTTGCGCCCGCGAGGCCGCCCGGCGTGCGCGCGCTCACCTCGTCCGGCCGCCGGGCGCGAGGGGCCTCGGCGAGAATGGTCGGCATGCCGCAACCGCCCGCGCTGCCCGACCTGCCGATCCGCGATGCCCTGCCCGCGCTCCTGGAGGCCGTGGCGCGCACCGGGACCGCGGTGCTCGCCGCGCCGCCCGGCACCGGCAAGACCACGCTCGCACCGCTCGCCCTGGCCGGCCTCATCCCCGCATCAGGGGATGCCGCGTCACGCGTGACACGTGATATGCCACAGCGCCGCGTCCTCGTGGCCGAACCGCGGCGGCTCGCCACCAGGGCCGCCGCCGCGCGCATGGCCGCGATCCTCGGCGAGCAGGTCGGCGAACGCGTCGGCTACCAGATCCGCGGCGAGGCCCGCCGGTCCGCCGCCACGCGCGTCGAGGTCGTGACCACCGGCGTCCTCCTCAACCGGCTCATCGCCGACCCCGAACTCCCCGGCGTCGACCTCGTGGTGCTCGACGAATGCCACGAGCGCCACCTCGAGACCGACACCGCCTGCGCGTTCCTCGCCGAGACCCGCCAGATCCTGCGCCCCGAACTCGGCCTGGTCGCCGCCTCCGCGACCGCCGACATCGGCCTCTGGACCACCCTGCTCGGCACCGGGGACGAGCCGGCGCCCGCCGTGAGCTCCGAGCCCATGCGCCACCCGGTCCAAATGCATTGGGCCCCACCGCGAGAGCGCGTCAACGCCCCTGACGGCATGCGGGTCGACCCGAGGTTCCTCGCGCACGTGGCCCACACGGTCGAACGCGCCCTCGACGCCGACGACGGCGACGTCCTCGTCTTCCTTCCCGGCGCCGCCGAGATTCGTCGCGTCGCCGAGCGGTTGTCCCACTTGACAACCGAAAACCTCGGTGTCGATATATATCAATTGCACGGCTCGGTGTCGGCGGCCGACCAGGACCGCGCGCTCACGGCGAGCGTGCAGCGCCGCCGGATCGTCCTCTCCACCGACATCGCCGAGTCCAGCCTCACCGTGCCCGGAGTGCGCATTGTGGTCGACGCCGGTCTCGCCCGCCGCCCCCTCATCGACCACGCCCGCGGCCTACCGGGCCTGACCACCGCCTACGCCTCCCGCGCCGCGGCCGACCAGCGCGCGGGCCGGGCCGGCCGCGAAGGCCCCGGCGCGGTCTGGCGCTGCTGGAGCGAAGCCGAGCACCTCCGCCGCCAGGCCCAGCCCGCCCCGGACATCGCCTGCTCCGACCTCACCGCGTTCCGCCTCCAAGCCGCCTGCTGGGGCACCCCGGTGGCGGACCTGACCCTGCCGGGCCGGCCGCCCGCCGGCGCCATCGAAGCGGCCGAGGCGACCCTGCGCTCGTTGGGCGCCATCGACGACGGCGCGGCCACCGCCCGGGGCCGGGCCCTCGCCCGCATGGGGGTCCACCCGCGGCTCGCCCGCGCACTCGTGGACGGTGCCGCGCGGATCGGCGCCGAGAAGGCGACCGAAGTCGCCGCACTCCTCAACCTCGATCGCCGCACACGAGGCGACGACCTCCTCGCACAGTGGCGCCAACTCCGCACCAGCCGCGACCGCCAGTGGGAGTCCGAGGTCAAGCGCCTGAAACGGGCCCTGTCGAGCGCCCGGATCGCCGACGGCGCGGACACAGCGCCGCAGGGCCGCACGTCCGCCCGCGCTGCCGGGTCCGCGTCGCGTCCGTCAACGCAGCGCTCTGCGGTCGGCGACGATGAAGCCGCCGCCACCGTCATCGCGCTCGCCTTCCCCGAGCGAGTCGCCAAACGCCAAGCGGGCGCGGCGTTCACACCGATCCGCGGCCGGGCCAACGAGGCGAACCGGCCCGGCGGGACGGCCAGTGCAGGCCAGTGGCGCACTGTCGCCGGTACCGGCGCGGTCGCCGCCGAAAGCTCACCGCTCGCCGGGAGCGCGTGGCTCGCCATCGCCGACGCCGACCGCTCCCCCGGCCGCGCCGCCGCGATCATCCGCGCGGCCGTCCCGATCGACGGGGAGCTCGCCTGCGAGCTGGTGGGCGACACCATGACCGAACGCGTCGAGTGGGACCCCGAGCGCCGGGACGTGGCCGCGCGCCGTGTGCGCTCGCTCGGCGCGATCGAGGTGTCCGCGGAGCCGCTGCGCCGAGCCGACCCCGCCCTCGTCGCCGCGGCCCTCGCCGAAGGGCTGCGGCGCGAAGGCCTCGGCCTGCTCCGCTGGTCGGAGGATGCCAAGCGGCTGCGCGAACGCATGGCGTTCTGCCACAGGGCGATCGGCGAACCGTGGGCCGACGTGTCGGACGCGGCGCTCACGGCCGGCACCGACTGGCTCGAGCCGTGGTGGTCCCGGGCCCGCAGCAGATCCGATGTGGAGCGCATCCCGGTCGGCCAGGCGCTGCGGAACCTCCTGCCGTGGCAGGCGGGCATCGACGACACCGCGCCCGAAGCGCTCGCGGTGCCCACCGGCCGCGAGGCCCGCGTCGACTACTCCGGCGAGACCCCGGTGCTCGCCGTCAAGCTCCAGGAGATGTTCGGAGCCGTCGACACCCCGCGCATCGCGGGCGTGCCGGTGCTGCTGCACCTGCTGAGCCCGGCCGGGCGGCCGCTCGCGGTCACCGCCGACCTCCGCTCGTTCTGGGAAGGGCCCTACCAGGACGTGCGCAAGGAGATGCGCGGCCGCTACCCGAAGCACCCCTGGCCCGAGGACCCGTATTCGGTGGCGCCGACGGCGCGGACCAAGCGGCACCTGCGCTGAACCGGACCCGGGCGTCCGCGCCGGAGGACGCTACGCGGCGCTGACCCACGTGTCGACGGGCAGGAGCATGTAGGTGCCCCACAGCGCCGACGCGATCGTCGCGAGGGCGAACAGGAAGATCCAGCCGCCGGCGGGCATCGCGGTGATCCCGGCGAGCTGGTCGGCGTCGGACTGGCCCGCGCCGTGCCTGCGGCGCCGGCGGCGCGAGCCCAGCTCCAGCACCGGCTTCACCGACCCGAGCAGCAGCAGCCAGGCCCCCACGTAGGCCGCGACGGTCTGCACGATCGCGTTGCCGTACCAGGTGGCGGCGAAGACGCCCGCGCCGACCACGATCAGCGCCAGCGCGCCGTACCAGTTGCGGATGAAGACGAGCATGACCGCCAGCAGCCCCAACGTGATCCACAGGAGCAGGACGATGCGCCCGGCGCCGGTGAGGGCGGCGGCGAGGAGGCCGAGGGCGGCGGGGGCGATGTAGCCGGCGAAGAGGGTCATGGCCGCGCCGAATCCGGTGGGCCGGCCGCGCGAGAACGTGAGGCCCGAGGTGTCGGCGTGGAGGCGGATGCCGGTGAGGCGGCGGCGCATGAGGACCGCCATGAGCGCGTGGCCGCCTTCGTGCGCGATGGTGACCAGGCCGCGGGTCCAGCGCCACACGGGCGTGTAGAGGACGGCGGCGGCCGCGGCCGCCAGGCAGGCGAACATGACCCAGACGGGCGGGGCGTCCTGGGTCTGGGCGAGCGTGTCGATGACGGTCTCGATGGGTTCCACTGGGCCTCAGACTTCGGGGTGAATCGGTCGCGCGGTGAAGGATGATCGTAGCCGCGCCCGTATGGTAGAGGGGGTAGAGGCACCTCCTCGTGGAAGGACGGCCCCATGGGCTCCGACGACCGCCCCGATCCTCACCTGAACTTCCTCGAGACGACCGACCGGCTCGTGGAGGACCTGGCGATGCACAATCTCAAGGCCCGCGAGAAGCTGCGGGAGGGCATCGCGTGGCTCGAGGCGCGTCGTGCGGACGCGGACCCGTCCGAGAACGCCGACATCGAGATCCTGCTGGCGCAGTGCCATGACGCGTTGCAGCGGATGGAGTCGCTTCGGGGCACCTACCAGGACGTGCGGGCGATCAACGCGGCGGCGCACGCCGAGCACGTGGAGTGGCTCGAGAAGCGGATGCTGGGCGGCACGGAGTCGCCCGAGGAGCTGCGGGAGCGGCAGCGGCGCCTGGAGCGGTTGCGGCGGGAGCGGCAGGCCCGGATGGGCGATCTGCAGCGGCGCTCGCGCGCGCGGCAGCCGCCGCAGGGCGAGGGCGACGAAACGGGTTGAAGCCGCCTCGGCACGAAGTGACCGTTCACCCTGGGCTGCAAGGGCTTACCTGCGGCGATGAGCGCCCCGGCCGATAACGGTTCGGCCACGACCCATTGACATGTACCGATTCGTTCGGTAGTAATGAATCCTGAACCGAATGAGAGAGCGCTCTCTCATGGTCGATCTGGAGCCAGATCAGACGTGAGAGAGCGATCTCTCTGACCCTCGGCAAAGGAGCCGTCATGGCACGAGTGCAGACCTCCGAACGACAGCATCCCTCCAGACGATCGTCACGGCGCAGGCTCGCCCGAGTACTCGCCGCCCTCTCCGCGGGCGCGGCGGTGATCGCGGCGGCGGGCCTCACCGTCGTGAACGCCGGCGCCCAAGAGGCCCCCGGGGCCGCCCAGGCCTGGGACCTGGTCTGGTCCGACGAGTTCAACGGCGCGAACGGATCGCAGCCTTCGACCGCGAACTGGATCTACGACATCGGGCACGGCTACCCCGGCGGGCCCGCGAACTGGGGCACCGGCGAGATCGCCGCCCACACCGACAACCCGGCGAACGTCTCCATGGACGGCAACGGGAACCTCGAGATCACCGCCCTGCGCGACGCGGCCGGGCAGTGGACCTCAGCGCGGATCGAGACCGTCCGGGCCGACTTCAAACCGCCGTCGGGCGGGACGCTCAAGGTCGAGGGGCGGCTCCAGCTGCCGCAGGTGACCGGTGAGGCGGCCCTCGGCTACTGGCCCGCGTTCTGGTCCATGGGGGCGCCGTTCCGCGGCAACCACTGGAACTGGCCGGGCATCGGCGAGATCGACCTCATGGAGAACGTCAACGGTCTGGACTGGACGTTCGGGACGCTCCACTGCGGCGTGGCCCCGGGCGGGCCGTGCAACGAGTTCAACGGGCTCGCCGGGCAGACCTACTGCGGCGGTTCGTGCCACACCGGCTTCCACACCTACGGGATGGAGTGGGACGAGTCGGGACCGGCGGGCCAGCTGCGCTGGTACGTGGACGGGACGCTGTTCCACACCATCGACGAGGGCGACCTGCCGGCGGACACGTGGGCGCAGATGACCGACCACGCCGGGTACTTCCTGCTGCTGAACCTGGCGATCGGCGGGGCCTTCCCCGACGGCGTGTCCGGGCGCGCCACGCCCACCGCGGCGACGGTGCCGGGGCATTCGATGCTCGTCGACTACGTGCGGGTGTTCACGGCCGCTGGCGGCGGCACCGGCGAACCGACCGACCCGCCGACGACCGGCGGACCCGGCGGTGCGCGCGACGCGTACACGGCGATCGAGGCGGCGTCGTTCGACGCTGGCTCGGGCGCGACGGCCGGCGGCTCGTCGATCGGCCCGCTCGGCAACGGCGACTGGGTCCGCTTCGACGACGTGGACTTCGGGGCGACGAGCCCGCTGGACTTCACGGCCCGGGTCGCCTCCGGGGCCGGAGGCGGGGTGAGCGGGCTCGTCGAGGTCCGCATCGACTCAGCCACCGCGAATCCGATCGGATCGTTCGCGATCGCGAACACCGGCGGCTGGACCTCCTGGCGCGACGTGCCCGGGAACGTGGCATCGGTGACCGGCACCCACGACGTGTTCCTCACCTTCACCTCCGGCCAGCCGCAGGACTTCGTGTCCGTGCAGGAGTTCCATTTCAGACATTGATCCGAACGGCGCGGCCGTGTCCTCCTTCCGCACGGCCGCGCCCTCCCGCCAACTCCCCCGCGGCAGTGGCATATGACATGTCACGCGTGACGCGCCAGTACACCACCACCACTTCGCAAGGCCCCGAGGCGCAGCAGATGACTTCGGGGCCCGCGATCCGGGCCAGAGAGCGCTCTCTCGACCCGGAACAAGCCCGGCCCGGCCGCCACGGCAGCGCCCGAGCCGCCACCCGCACCCCGCGACCGACGCGGGGCGCGGACCCCTCACCCATCCAGCGAACACAGTGGAGAACCACAGCGATGAACACCAGACCGATCCGAGCCGCCATGGCGGGAGCCGCCGCCGCGGCACTCGCGCTGACCGCCGCATGCGCCGACGCCGGGGACGACGACGGCAAGATCACCCTCAGCGTCGGCCTGTTCGGCGACTTCGGATTCGGGCCCCTCTACGAGGAGTACTCGAAGCTGCACCCCGAGATCGAGTTCGAGGAGCGCATCGCCGAGTTCGCCGACCACCACACCAACCTGACCACCCACCTCGCCACCGGCTCGGGCACCGCCGACATCGAAGCCGTCGAGGTCGGCTACATCTCCCAGTACACGGCCCAGCCCGACCGCTTCCACAACCTCCTCGACCTCGGCGCGGCCGACCTCGAAGGCCAATGGCTCGACTGGAAGTGGCAGCAGGCGCTCGCCAAGGACGGCGAGTCCCTCATCGGGCTCGGCACCGACGTCGGCGGCATGGCCATGTGCTACCGCCGCGACCTCTTCGAGCAGGCCGGCCTCCCGGTCGAACGCGACGAGGTCTCGGCACTGTGGGCGGAGTCCTGGGAGGACTACGTCGACGTGGGCCGCCAGTACTCGGCGGCGACCGGCGGCGACTACTTCTTCGAGTCCTCCGGGAACATGTTCCGCGCCATGGTCGAACAGGCCGACGAGGGCGTGTACGACCGCGAGGACAACCTCGTCGTCGAGTCCAACCCCGCCATCGGCCAGGCCTGGGACCTCACCGTCGAGGCCATCGAGGCGGGCATGTCCAACCGCCTGCAGGCGTGGACGCCCGAATGGAACGCCGGGTTCAACGAGGGCACCTTCGCGACCATCATCTGCCCGGCCTGGATGACCTCCTACATCGAGACGAACGCGCCCGACTCGGTCGGGCTGTGGGACATCGCCACGGTGCCCGGCGGCGCCGGGAACATGGGCGGGTCGCACCTCGTGCTGCCCGCGCAGGGCGACCACCCCGAGGAGGCCTACGCGTTCATCGAGTGGCTCACCGCTCCCGAGCAGCAGCTCAAGGTCTTCGAATCGACCGGGAACTTCCCGTCCACACCGGAGCTGTACGAGGACGAGGCGCTCACCGGCATGACGAAGGCGTACTTCAACGACGCACCGGTCGGCCAGATCTTCACCGCCGCCGCCCAGGCGGTCGAGCCGCAGTACCAGGGCCCGCTCCAGGGCGACGTGCTCGCGACGATCGGCCAGGGCCTCGGCCGCATCGAGGACGGCAGCCAGACACCCGAGGAGGCCTGGAGCCAGGTCCTCAGCGACCTCGAATCGTTCTAGCCCCCAAAGGGAGCGGGACCGGGCACCGAGTGGCCCGGTCCCGCTCCCTGCGAACCCGAAAGCGACCCGATGACCATCGCCGCCAAGCCGGCCGCCGACCCGACCGGCCGCTCCTCCCCCACCGCAGGCCGCCCGCGCCCCGAGCGCCGGCGCTTCCAGCACCTGCGCTACCGCCTCGACCTCAAGGCCTCGCCGTACCTGTACATCGCCCCGTTCTTCGCGCTCTTCGCCGTGTTCGGGCTCTTCCCGCTCGGCTACACCGCCTGGGTGTCCGCACACGACTGGAGCCTCCTGTCGGACGAGCACACCTTCTTGGGCCTGGGCAACTACCAGGCCCTCCTGAGCGACCCGTACTTCTGGAACGCCCTGGGCAACACGCTGTCCATCCTGCTGCTCGCCACGGTCCCGCAGCTGCTGGCGGCACTGCTCCTGGCGCATCTGCTGACGCTGCGGCTGCGCGGGCAGACGTTCTGGCGCATGGGGATGCTGCTGCCGAACGTCGCCTCAGTGGTGGCCGTCGCCGTCATCTTCAGCCAGCTGTTCGGCCGCGACTTCGGGCTGGTCAACTGGGTCCTCGAATCCCTCGGGGCCGGGCGCGTCGACTGGCAGACCGGCAGTGCCACGTCACATATCGCCATCGCGGTCATGGTGGCGTGGAAGTGGACCGGCTACAACGCCCTCATCTACCTCGCCGCGATGCAGGCCGTCCCGCGCGAGGTCTACGAGGCCGCGCACCTCGACGGCGCGTCGCGGATGCAGCAGCTGTTCCACGTCACCGTGCCGATGATCCGGCCCACCATCGTGTTCACGGTGATCGTCTCGACCATCTACGGGCTGCAGATCTTCGCCGAGCCGCAGCTGTTCGGCGGCGGCGGGCCGAACGGCGTCACCGGCGGCGCCTCCCGGCAGTTCCAGACCCTCACGCTCTACCTCTACGAGCACGGCTTCAACCGCGGCTTCGCGTTCGGCTACGCCTCCGCGGTCGCGTGGACGATGTTCCTCGTCATCATCGTCGTCGCCCTCCTCAACTACCTGTTCATCCGCCGCATCAGGAGCGCTTCATGACCCGCCCCGACCTCGCCGACGCACCCGCGCCGGCCTCCGACTCCCGATGGGCCGGCCGCACAGCCTTGCCGGGCCGGCCGGCCCACCGGGCCCGGGCCCGGATGCGGGCCCTGCGCGAGCAGCCGGGCCGCCTCGCCTACCTCACGCTGGTGGCGGTGCTGTTCTTCTCGGGCTTCCCGCTGTACTACAGCTTGGTCGTCGCCTCCCGCGACAACTCGGCGCTCGCGCAGGTCCCCCCGCCGGTGCTGCCGGGGGCGAACCTCGTGGCGAACGTCGAGCGGGTCTTCGCGACGGTGCCGTTCGGCACCGCGCTGTGGAACTCGGCGGTCGTGAGCGTCTCGGTGACCGCGTCGGTCGTGTTCTTCTCGACGCTCGCCGGGTTCGCGTTCGCGAAGCTCGAATTCAAGGGCGCCAAGGTGCTGCTGCTGGCAGTGGTCGCGACGATGATGGTGCCGGTGCAGCTGGGCGTGATCCCGCTGTTCATGCTCATGATCGAGCTGGAGTGGACGGACACGCTGTGGGCGGTCATCGCGCCGGGCCTGGTGAGCGCCTTCGGGGTCTTCTTCATGACCCAGTACCTGCGCGGCGCCCTGCCGGGGTCGCTCATCGAGTCGGCCAGGATGGACGGCGCCTCGACGTTCCGGATCTTCTGGCAGATCGTCATGCCCGCCGCGCGGCCCGCGGCCGTGGTGCTCGGCGTGCTCACCTTCCTGACCTCCTGGAACGACTACTTCTGGCCGCTCATCGTGCTCTCCAGTCCCGAGCGGCAGACCGTGCAGGTCGCGCTGTCGACGCTCAGCGGCGGGTACGTCACCGACCAGGCGTTGGTGCTGACCGGGACCATGCTGGCTACGCTTCCTCTGCTGGCGGTGTTCGCGCTCTTGGGCAAGTACATGATCAGCGGGATCATGCAGGGCGCGGTCAAGGGCTGAGACGTACGGAGGCGGAGGCATGCGGCGAGCGGAGGCGGTGACCGGCGGCGGGCCGGTGCGGGGGCCCCGCACCGGGCGACCCACGCTGGAGGAGGTCGCCGAGCGGGCGGGGGTTTCGCGCGCGACGGTCTCGCGCGTCGTCAACGGGCAGACCACGGTCGCCGAAGACCTGCGTCAGGCCGTGGAGGCGGCGGCGGCCGAACTCGGGTACGTGCCGCACGCCGCCGCGCGGTCGCTGGTGACCCACCGGACCGATTCGGTGGCGCTCATCCTCCCCGAGTCGCCGAACCGGGTCTTCTCGGACGACCAGTTCTTCCCCAGCGTCATCCGCGGCGTCGCCGGCGAGCTCGACGCGGCCGGGAAACTGCTGGTGCTCTTGACGACCGGTTCGGCGGAGGCGCGGTCGCGCGCCGAGCGGTACGCGGTCGGCGGGCACGTCGACGGGGTCATGTTCGCCTCGCTGCACGACGCCGACCTGCTGCCCGAGCTGATGCTGCGGCGCGGCGTTCCGGTGGTGTGCAACGGGCTGCCGCACCTGGCCGCGCCGTGCATCGACGTCGACCACATCGGCGGTGTGAAAGCGGCGGTGGAGTTCCTGCTCGCCAAGGGCCGCAGGCGAATCGCGACGGTGGCAGGGCCCCAGGACATGGTGGCGGGGCGGGCGCGCCTCGATGGCTACCGGCAGGCGCTCGCGGCCGCGGACCGGCGTGCGATCGTCGCGGTCGGGGACTTCACGGCGGAGTCGGGGCACGCGGCGATGCGGCAGCTCCTCGCGGACGAACCCGATCTGGACGCGGTGTTCGTGGCCTCGGACCTCATGGCGCACGGCGCGCTCCAGGCCCTGCGAGAGGCGGGGCGAAGCGTGCCCGGGGACGTGGCGGTGGTGGGGTTCGACGACATCGCGCTGGCGACGTACTGCGACCCGCCGCTGACGACGGTGCGGCAGCCGATCGCAGAGATCGGCCGCAGCATGGCCCGGACCATGCTGCGGCTCTTGGAAGGCCGTGAAGTCGAACCGCTCCAGATCCTTCCGACTGCGCTGGTGGTGCGCGACTCCGCGTAGCGGTGATGGCGGACCATCACCGCGCAGCGGATGCCGGCACCGTCGGTTGTAGAAGTTCGGACATTGTCGCGCGAGGCGGCCGCATGCCGGGTGCGGCCACCGCGCGGCGCGGCAGTGGAGCTAGGTGAAGACGCTCACGCCGCCGGGGCCGACCAGAAGGCCGACGATGATCACCACGATCCCCAGGAGCACCTGCCCCCGGAAGATCATGAAGATGCCGTAGATGACGAGAAGGACCGCGAGGATCCACAGAATCAATGCCATGCGAAGCGGTTACCCGGGACGACACGAAAGTATGTCTACTGTCCTTACCCGCATTGGTCCGGGCCCACTACCTGCGATGCCATGTGACATGTCACGTAGTACCCGTCCGATGGGCCCCCGGTCCTACCCTGACATGCGGGTGTGACAGGACTCGGCGCATTTGCGACATGAGTCGGATTCGCCTGATTGCGACAGTGCCTCGGGCCTGAGCAGCGCCGCCCGCGCCGGACGGGATCGAGATCGGGCGCGATGTCGGTGGCGCGTGATCCACTTGCACCATGGAGGTCGCACTCGTGCACGGTCGCGGCGGGGAGGGGTGGACGATGCCCCTTCCCGGCGGTGCGGTCGCGTACCACGCGGACCTGGCCGCAGCGGTGACCGCGATCGAGGCCGACGCGAAGCGCGAATACGGCTCGGGAGTCCGTGAACGCGAAGGCGGCCGGCGGGCCGAAGCCGCGGTCGGTTCCCAACGCGCCAGTACCGGTGCCGCCGAGCAGGAACACACCGAGGCATCCCCGTCCGGGCCCGGCTCGGACGAGCCCGGCCGCGCCGACTTCGGGCACGGCCATCCGGGATCGCCCCGCTGGGTCCTGGCCGACGCCGCGCGCGACTATCCACCGCTGCTGCAGGCCGGCGCCCGCCTCGACCGCTGCCGCGACCTGCGGCTCGCCGAGCGCATCCTCTGCCGCGTGGAGGGCCGCGAGCCGCCCGCCGTGACCATCGAGTCCGACCCCGACGCCGGAACGCTCTTCGAGCGCGAACCCGAACCGGTCGACGGACCCGCGATCCTCGTCCGACTCCAGGCGACCTGGCTCGACCAGCGCCGACGCACCGCCGCGGCCGATATCGCGGGCCTGGGCACGCTGCTCGCGGCCGAGTCCGCCGGCGCTCTGGTCGCGGCCGAGATGAGCCGCACGGGCGTCCCCTTCGACCGGGGCGTGCACGACCGCCTCCTGCGCGACCTGCTCGGGCCGCGCCCTTCCAAGGGCATGCGGCCCAGGAAGCTCCAGGCGCTGGCGGACAAGGTGGTCGACGCGTTCGGGCACCAGCTCAACCCTGATTCGACGAAGCAGGTCCTCGCGGCCTTCCACGCGGCCGGGCTCGACGTGAAGAACACGCACTCCTGGGAGCTCGCCTCGGTCGACCATCCGGCGGTCGAGGCGTTGAAGGTGTACCGCGAGCACGCGCGGGTGTGGTCGGCGTTCGGCTGGAACTGGGCCGACTCGTGGGTCTCCGCGGCGGGAACGCCCGGCGCCGACGCCGATCCGGCTCTCGCCGACCGGGGGCGGTTCCGGCCCGTGTACATGGTGGGCGGGGCCGACACCGGCCGGTGGGGCACCGATGGCGGCGGGGCACTGCAGCTGCCCCACGCGGTCAGGGAGGCCATCCGGGCCGAGCCGGGCTGGAAGCTCGTCGCGGCCGACGCGGCGCAGCTCGAGCCGCGGCTTCTCGCGGCCATCAGCGGGGACCGGGCGATGATCGCGGCCACGGCCGCCGACGACCTGTACACCGAGCTGGCGCCGCGCCTGGGCGGTGAGCGGTCGAAGGCGAAGATCGCGCTCATCTCCGCGATGTACGGCGGGACCGCCGGGGACGCGGCGCAGCTGGTGCAGCTCATGAAGGACCGCTTCCCGGCGGCGTTCCACCGGGTCGAGTCCGCCGCGCGCACCGGCGAGAAGGGCGGGCTGGTCCGCACGTGGCTGGGCCGGACGGTGCCCGCCCCGGGCGAGCGCTGGTGGCAGACCCTGAACTCGGAGGACGGGACGCGCGCCGCGACCGGCCGCGGGCGGTTCACGCGGAACTTCATCGTGCAGGGCACCGCCGCCGAGTGGGCCCTGGTCCTGCTGGCGCTGCTGCGGCGCGAGCTGCACGAGCGCGACCTCGGTGAGCTCGTGTTCTTCCTGCACGACGAGGTCGTGGTCCACTGCCCGGCCGAGCACGCCGGCACGGTCGGCGCGGTCATCGAACAGGCCGCCGACACCGCCACGCAAACGCTCTTCGGCGACATGCCGGTGCGCATCCCGCTGCGGCCCAAGGTGGTCGACAGCTACTCCGAGGCGAAGTGAACGACCGGCCCGGTCGGCCCGCTCAGGCTTTCGGCGAACCTCCATGTCAGACCCCTGTGTCAGGGTTTTCCCGGGGGTGCTCCGTACCGGTAATATGTGACGCGTGACGTGCTATTCGCCTGGTTCGGCGGTTTTCGGCTCGGTGCCCAACCCGAAGTCGTAGTACTTGGGTACCACTCGCGTCCCTGAAGTTCGCTCTTGAAACGGATGAACCGCCGCGCGGCGGGCCGTAGCGTTCGGGTCATGATCGAGATCGAGCACTTGACGAAGCGCTACGGCAAGAAGACGGCCGTGGACGACTTGACGTTCACCGTCAAACCCGGCGTCGTCACCGGCTTCCTCGGCCCCAACGGCGCCGGGAAGTCCACCACGATGCGCGCCATCGTGGGCCTGGACGCCCCCACCAGCGGTCTCGCCCGGGTCAACGGGAAGCACTACTCCGAGTTCCGCTCACCGCTCACCGAGGTCGGCGCGCTCCTGGAGGCCAAGTCCGTCCACGCCGGGCGCAGCGCCTACAAGCACATGCTGGCCCTCGCCCGCACCCACGGCATCCCGAAGCGCCGCGTCAACGAGGTCATGGACCTCGTCGGCCTCCACGAGGTCGCCGGCAAGCGCGTCGGCGGCTTCAGCCTCGGCATGGGACAGCGCCTGGGCATCGCCGTGGCGCTGCTCGGGGACCCGGCCGTGCTGATCCTGGACGAGCCGGTGAACGGCCTCGACCCGGACGGCGTGAAGTGGATCCGCCTGCTGCTCAAGGGCCTCGCGGCCGAGGGCCGGACGGTGTTCCTGTCCTCGCACCTGATGAGCGAGCTCGCGCAGACCGCCGAGCACCTGATCGTGATCGGGCAGGGCCGGCTTCTGGCCGACACGACGGTGGACGCGTTCGTGTCCGGCAACGGCAAGGCGCAGGTGCGGGTGGTCTCCCCGGATGCGGCGCGGCTGGCCGAGCACCTGGCAGGGCCCGGGATCACTGTGTCGAGCCCCGAGCGCGGGGTACTGGAGGTGACCGGGACGGAGGCCGCCGTTGTCGGCCAGACCGCGGCCGCGCACGGCCTGGTGCTGCACGAGCTGCGCACCGACCGCGGGTCCCTTGAGGACGCGTTCATGCAGTTGACCGCCGACGCGGTCGAGTACCGCCAGACCAATGAAGGGGCGAACCGATGACCGCCGCTGTGATGACCGACCGCCCCGCGGCCTACACGCCGCCGGCGAACTACAAGCTCTCCGCTGTGGGCCTGCTGCGTTCGGAGTGGACGAAGCTGTGGTCGCTGCGCTCGACCTGGATCGTGCTGCTGAGCGCGGCCGTGTTCAGCGCCGGCCTGGGTGCGCTGATCGCGGCGAGCATACCGACCGAGGAGATGGTCGGCGGTGCGGAGACGGCGATCGGCGCCTCCATGTCCGGTGTCGCGCTCGCCTCGGTGTTCGTGGCGGTGCTCGGCATCCTCACGGTGACCGGCGAGTACACGACCGGCTCGATCCGTTCCACGATGTCGGCCGCGCCGAAGCGCCTGTCGGTGCTGTGGGCGAAGGCCGCCGTGTTCGGGGCCGTGGTCGCGGTCATGTTCATCGTCATGGTGTTCCTGACGTTCTTCCTGACGCAGGCGCTGTTCGGGGACTCCGCCCTGGGCGGGGTGTCCCTTTCGGACGACGGGGTGCTCAGGTCGCTGTTCGGGTATGTGGCGTTGATCGTGTACCTGGCGCTGCTGGCGCTCGGGATCGGTTCGATCCTGCGCAACTCCGCCGGTTCGATCGGGTTCTACATCGGCGTCATCATGATCCTGCCGCAGCTGGCGACCCTGCTGCCGTGGAACTGGGTCAGCGACGTGACGCCGTACACGCCGGGCAACGTGCCCAACACGCTCGCGATGGTCGACCCGGCCGGGGCGGACCTGTCGCTGGGCCAGTCCTGGCTGTGGATGGGCATCTGGCTGGTCGTCACCTACGGGCTGGCGGGCGTGCTGCTCAAGCGTCGCGACGTGTGAGCATGTGCTCGTGGCCGAGGCCGTGACCGTTCCCCGCAAGCGCGGGATGTGGCAGCGGATGCTGGAGTTCGACTCCCGGCATCCGCTGCTTTGGAATCTGTTCCCCCTCTTCCTGTTCGCGTTCCCCGCGGGCCTGGCGCTCCTGCTCGCCGCATCCAGCGATCTCGACCTGGTCGATCCGCTGTTGCAGGTGCTGCTGGCGGCGATGTTCATGGTGCCGACGATCTGGCGGCGCCGGTACCCGTTCGCGGTGCTCCTGAGCCAGTGCGTGCCGCTGGCGGTCACGATCCCGATGGGGTACACCAGCGAGGAGAGCGCCGGGTTCGTGAACTCCGCTGGGGCGCTGGCGTTCACGGTCGTGCTGTACAACCTGGTGCTGCGGCGCCCGCTGAAGCTGCTGTGGTGGGCGGGGCTGGTCTCACTCGTGCCGACGCTCATCGACTGGCTGGTGAACCAGGACCTGTCGGTGCTCGGATTCCTCGGGTACTTCGCACCGGGGGCGGTCTACTTCGGGTTCGTCGTGACGATCGGCATGCTGATGCGCACGCGCCGGGAGTTCCAGCACGCGGAGCGGGACCAGGCGGCGCATCAGGCGGTGACGGAGGAGCGCAACCGGATCGCGCGGGAGATGCACGACATCATCGGGCACAACCTGGCGGTGATCAATGCGCTGGCCGACGGCGGCGCGTACGCCGCGACGGCGGCTCCGGAGAAGGCGAAGGAGGCGCTGGAGGCGATCGGGCGCACGAGCCGGGAGGCGCTCTCGGAGCTGCGGCGCGTGCTGTCGGTGCTCAAGGCCGAGGAGGGCGAGGACCTGGAGTTGGCTCCGCAGCCGGGCCTGGCCGAGTTGGACGCGCTCATCGAGCGGGTCCGGGAGGCGGGGCTGCCGGTGACGGTGTCGGTGGCGGGCGAGCCGCTGGCGTTGTCGGAGAACCAGCAGCTGGCGGTGTACCGGACGGTGCAGGAGTCGCTGACGAACGTGTTCAAGCATGCGACGGGTGTGCGGCGGGCCGAAGTGTCGATGGAGTACCGGGATTCGGGCCTGTCGGTGACGGTGCGCAACACCGGGAACCGGGTGGACGAGGCCGGCACGGCGCGTGGTCTGGCAGGCTTGTCGGAGCGGGCGGCGGCGTTCGGCGGCACGATGGTCGCCGGACCTGAGGCGCTCGGCGGTTGGCGGGTCGCGTTGTGGCTGCCCCGGGATGGAGAGGAGCGTCGGTGACGACGTTGCTGATCGTTGATGATCATCCTTTGCAGCGCATGGGATTTCGGATGCTGGTGGAGAGCCAGCCGGATCTGGTGGTGCTCGGGGAGGCCGACAACGGGGCCGATGCGGTGCGTCGCGCGACCGAGCTGGGGCCGGACGTGGTGCTCATGGACGTGCGCATGCCGGGGGTGGACGGGATCGAGGCGACGCGGCGGATCATCGCGGCGGGCGGGCGCAGCCGGGTGCTGGTGCTGACCACGTTCGATCTGGACGAGTACGCGTATGCGGCGCTGCGGGCGGGCGCGAGCGGGTTCCTGGTCAAGGACGCGCAGCCGGAGGAGCTGCTAGCGGGTATCCGCGTGGTGGCCGCAGGGGATGCGGTGGTCGCTCCGAAGCTGACGCGGCGGCTGCTCGACCGGTTCGCCGACCAGTTCCCGGTCGAGGGCGAGGAGGACACATCGAAGACGGCCGAACGGCTCGGTGTGCTGACCGAGCGGGAGAAGGAGGTCCTGACGGCGATCGGGCGGGGCTGGAACAACTCCGAGATCGCTGAGCGGTTCCATCTGGCAGAGTCGACGGTGAAGACGCACGTGGGCCGCATCCTCGCCAAGATCGGCGCCCGGGACCGGGTGCAGGCGGTCATCTTCGCCTACAACACCGGTCTCGTCAGCCCTGACGGCAACTGAAGCGCACCGGCCGGTGGCATGTCACATGTCATGCGGCGCTGCCGGAACCACGACTTCGCACGGCCCTGTGGAATGTCACATGGCATATGCCACCGCAGGACCCGAGGGCTCGTCGCCTTCGACGGTCGGACGTGAATCCTCAGTGGTGTGTCACATGGCACGCACCATTGCGGACATGGAAGTCGCTCCGGCCCTTCACTGGCGTGTGAACGCGAGCAGGTCGCATTCGGATTCGACCGCGCGCGGCGCGGTCTCGGCGACCGCGTCGGCTTCGAGCGCAGCGAGGCCGTCCCGGTACTCGTCTTCATGGAGGTGCTCGTAGACCGAGAGTGCACGCATCCGCTGCCGCCCGGCGTATTCGGCGAGGCTGTCCGCCGAGCGGTGATGCACCTCGGTGAGCCCGGCGTACGCGAACCCCGCGTCGGCGAACACGCGCACCGTCTCCTCCAGCGTCGGGAACACCTCCGCGTCGATCTCGCGCGTGCGCGGGAAGTACCGGTACAGCAGCAGGTCCTTGAGTCGGTCCGAAAGCGTGGTCGCCATGAGCAGCCGCGCGCCCGGCGCGAGGACCCGCGCCAGCTCCCGCGCCGCCGCGGGACGGTCGGGCACGTGGTGCCAGACGAGGAACATCAACGCCAGGTCGGCGCTCGCGTCCTCGAGCGGCAGGTCGGCGGCGTGACCCGGCACGTACGACACGAGCGGGTGCGATGACTCGACATGCGCGACCTCGCGCATCCGCGCGGAGGGCTCGACGCCGATCACGTCGGCCCCGAACTCGTCGGCCAGCGCGGGCGTGAACCGCCCGGTGCCGGAGCCGACGTCGATGACGGTGCCGATGCGCCGGTCGCCGGCGTGTTCGCGGAAGGCGCGGAGCCAGGTGCGGCGGCTCGCGGGCAGGAGCCTGCGTCCCTTCGCGTATCCGGCGTGCTGCGTGCGGTCGTAGTCGACGCGTTTGAGTCCCACCTTGTCCCCCAACCTGTGTGCGCTTGCGGTGCTATGGCGCGGTCGGCACCCGGTACCGGAGTTTGCCGCCGCGTTCGTCTTCGAGTACCCCGCCGTTGGCTTCGATGACCTTGCGGGAGGCGGTGTTCTCGGTGTCGCAGGTGATGAGTGCCTTGTCGATGCCGAGGGCGGCGGCGATGGGCAGGACGGCGGCGAGCATGGCGGTGGCGTGGCCCTGCCTGCGGGCGGTGGGGCGCACGTCGTAGCCGATGTGGCCGCCGATCTCGCTGAGCTGCTCGTTGAGGCGGTGCCGGAGGTTGATGCGGCCGAGGTAGGTGTCGCCGTCGGTCCACCAGTAGGTGGTGGAGGGGACGAAGTGGGCGGGCGGGTGGGTGCTGAGGCGGTGCTCGAAGGCGAGGGCGCGTTCGATCCATGTCGGGGTGCCGTCGGGGTGCCCGGCCTCGCGGAGGAGGTCGCCGAGGAGGGAGCGGTCGTCGGGTCCGCCGCGGCCTTCGGCGAGGAATTCGCGGACGCCCGCGGTGTAGGAGGGTCCGACGCGCGCAGTGGGGAGGATGAGTGCTGGCACGGTGTCGACGGTAAGTGGTGGTCCGGTTTCGCGCAACCGTTATCTGCGGGCGGCGGGGGCTCACGGCGGGCGGGCGCGAATCCTTCGTGAGAGTTAGCGTGGCCGTCATGTTCCGTTGGTAGCGTCCAGGTCCAGTGATTCGAGGAGGGGTAGGCATGGGCGATTCGGTGCTGGCGGCTTCGGTGCTGCTGTTCGACATGGACGGGACGCTGGTCGATTCGACGGCGTCGGTGGAGCGGGCGTGGGGGCGGTTCGCCGCGCGGCACGGCCTGGAGGCTTCGGCGATCCTGGCGGTGGCGCACGGGCGGCCGACGATCGAGGTGGTGGCGGAGTTCGCGCCGCACGGGGTGGACGTGGTGGCGGAGACGGACCGGATCGAGGCGGAGGAGATCGACCGGACGGACGGGATCAGTGAGGTCCCGGGGGCGGCGGCGCTGCTGCGGGGCCTGGACCGCGACCGGTGGGCGGTGGTGACGTCGGCGACGCGGGCGCTGACGGTGCGTCGGCTTGCGGCGGTGGGGATTCCGCTGCCGAAGATCCTGGTGGCCGCTGACGATGTGACCAGGGGCAAGCCGCATCCGCAGCCGTACATGCTGGCGGCGAAGGCGCTGGGGTTCGATGCGTCGGAGGCGGTGGTGTTCGAGGACGCGCCGGCGGGTCTGGTCTCGGCGGTGGCCGCGGGTGCGTCGACGGTGGTCGTGGGCGACTACAAGGGCGAGGCGGCCGAGGGCCTGCCGAGGGTGCCGGACATGCTGTCGGTCGCGGTGTCCTCCAACGGGTCCGGCCTGTCGGTGACGTTGGCCTGACCTGCGGGTCGCTGCCGTTGCTTCGCGCAGTCTCCTTGCCTCCCAGACTGTCAGGTTTCCGACAGGACCGTGTCCGTCCGGTTCGTTCCTCGTTCTTCCGGGTGCATTCCCCGATTTGGAAAGAGGAATCAATGCCAGGAGAGTTCCACGAGATCCTCGTGAAGCTGATCCAGGACGAGCCGGCGTCGGTGCCGTGGATGCTGGCGCTGGCCGGCGGACCGCGCGGCGCGAGATGCGTCAAGGCGGAGACGCGTTCTGGTGCGGTCGGGTCGTCGGGTCCGACCGAGCGCCGGGCGGACGGCGTCGTTCGTCTCGGTTTCGCGGACGGGTCGGAGCTGATCGTCGTCTGCGAGGTCCAGAACGAGTGGAGCGAGGACAAGTACCACCGGTTGCCCGGTTACCTGTCCCGTGCATTCGAGGACCACCGCGTCCCGGTCGTGCTGCTCATGCTGTGTCGCACCGATGCGCTCGCGCGGCGGTTCCGCCGCGGGATCGCGATGGGCCCGGGCAGTACGGTCGCCGTGGCGACCGTGGGCCCCGGGAACATGCCGGACCTGGGTTCCGACGAGGTCCCGCCGAATGCGGCTGCGGCCGTAGCCGCGGCGGTCATGCGCCGGCAGCCGAAGACCATCCCGACCGAACTGTTCGTCTCGACGCTCGACCGCTGGCTCGGTGCCATCGAGCCAGGACGAGCGGCCGGTTACGCGAAATTCCTGCTCACTACTTTGGCCAAGGAGCCTGCGACCTTGCTGGAGGCACTGATGAAGACCGAAGCCCGTCTCTACCACTCGGAGTACACCGAGGAGTTGCTCACCAAGGGCCGCGACGAAGGCGCCGTCCGTCATGCGAGGGCGATCCTGCTGCGCATGCTCGAAGCCGAAGGCCAGGTGAGCGCTGAACGGCGCACTGAGATCGAGACGTCTTCCGATCTCGCCCAGCTCGATGCCTGGATCACCGAGCACCTCCCGCCCGCCAAGGGCTGATCCGCGCCATGCCGAAGCCGGGCCGCGTTCGCGGCCCGGCTTCGGCGTTTTGAGCGGTCGAGGTGCGCGCTCAGACGGGCTGGGCGGCGTCCATGCTCGCGAGGCGGGCCGCGCGCAGGCGTCCGGCGAGGTCGCGGGTGGGACCGCCGCGCAGGAGGAGGACCAGCCACGGGTCGTCGTCCATTTTCGCGGCGCTGACGAGGGCGAGCGCCATGATGTGGGCGCACACCTCGCGGGCGTCGGCGCAGGGGCAGGTCGCGGTGATGCGGTTGTGGTCCTCGGTGACGAACTTCTTGGGCAGCAGGCGCATTCCGGTCTCGGCGAGCACGTCGTCGATCCGCTTGGGCAGGCGCCCGGCGAGCAGCCCGGCCACGCATGAGGGCGAGAGGGACAGCGCGGTCATGCCCGCAGCCCACGCGGACGCGTTGTAGACGGGGATGCGGATCTCGGTGTCGAACGTCCGGCCGTTGTCGGTGACGCGGCCGGTGACACTGCCGGCGTCGATGGACATGCCGGTGACGGCGCCGTGCCCGGCGAGGGCGCGGCCCTTGACGATGCGCTGGTCGGGGTAGTTCAGGCCGATGGTCTCCAGGGCGCGCCACCATTTGCGGCCCCACCAGGTCCGGCCGTACGGGTCGCTCACAGGTGGCCTCCGGCGTCGTCGAGTTCGATGAGCTTGCGCAGCTGGGAGTCGTCGAGGTCGCCCAGCCAGTCCTCGCCGTTGCCGACCACGGCGTCGGCGATGGCGCGCTTGCGCTGGAGGAGTTCGTCGACGCGCTCTTCGAGCGAGCCGGCGGTGACGAGCTTGTGGACGTGCACGGTCCGGGTCTGGCCGATGCGGTGCGCCCGGTCGGTGGCCTGGTCCTCGACTGCCGGGTTCCACCAGCGGTCGTAGTGGACGACGTGCGAGGCGCCGGTGAGGTTGAGGCCGGTGCCGCCGGCGCGGAGGGACACGAGCAGGATCGCGGGTCCCTCGCCGGTCTGGAACTCGTCGACGAGCCGGTCGCGGGCGGGCTGGTCGAGCCCGCCGTGCAGGAAGGGCGCGGCGACGCCGAGTTCGGCGTGGAGGTGGCGCGAGAGCAGCTCCCCCATCTGCCGGTACTGGGTGAAGATCAGGGTCTTGTCGCCTTCGTCGACGACTTCGGTGAGCATTTCGGTGACCCGGTCGAGCTTCCCGGAGCGTTCGGCGAGCCCGCCGTCGCCCTCGCCCACGTACTGGGCGGGGTGGTTGCAGATCTGCTTGAGGCGGGTGAGGAGTTTGAGGACGCGGCCGCGGCGGGTGATGCCGTCGCCCAGGCCCTCGTCGAAGGCCTCGCGGATGGCCTCCTTGTACAGGCCGGCCTGCTCGTCGGTCATGGTGCAGGCGACGACCGCCTCGATCTTCGGGGGCAGGTCGGCGGCCACGTCTTCTTTCATGCGGCGCAGCACGACCGGGTCGATGCGGGCGCGGAGGGTGGCGGCCGAGACGGGGTCGCGGCCGATCTCGATGGGGTCGGCGAAGCGGCGTTTGAAGTCGGTCTGGCCGCCGAGGAGCCCGGGGTTGACGAACTCGGAGATCGACCACAGTTCCGAGAGGTGGTTCTCGACGGGCGTACCGGTGAGGGCGACCCGGACGCGGCCGGTGAGGTCGCGGACGGCGCCGGCGGTGCGCGAGCGGTGGTTCTTGATGGCCTGGGCCTCGTCGATGACGATCGTGTCGAACGCGATCTGCCGCAGCAGCTTGATGTCGCGCAGCGCGATCGAGTAGGAGGTGACGACTACGTCGGCCTCGGTCAGCGGCCGGCGCTCCCTGGTGCGGGCCGGGCCGTGGTGCAGGTGCACGGACAGCTGGGACGCGAAGCGGGCGATCTCCCTCTGCCAGTTGCCGACCAGCGAGGTCGGGCAGACGACGAGGTGCGGGGCGTTCCCGGCGCGGCGCACGAGCAGCCCGATCGACTGGAGGGTCTTGCCCAGGCCCATGTCGTCGGCGAGGATGACGCCCGCGCCGCCTTCGGCCGCGGCCTCCAGCCAGGCGATGCCGTGGGCCTGGTATTTGCGCAGGTCGGCGTTGACGCGGACTTCGCCGGGGTCGGAGTGCTGGGCGGTGATGAGCCGCAGGTTGAGTCCGGAGTCGGAGCGCAGCAGCTCGGTGAAGGACTCCACGAATGCGCCCACGAGGGCCTTCGCGGTCCAGACGTGGCCCTCGGAGTGGGGCACGCAGTGCCCTTCGGCGGGCAGTTCGCCCGCGATGCGGTCGAGGTCGTCGAACTTGTCGTCGTCCACGGCGTTCGCGATGCGCGCCCAGATCGCGACCGACTCGGTGATGTCCGGGCGCGAGGCGATCCGGGTGAGCGCGGGCAGGACCGGGCGCACCGGCATGGCCACGCCCTCGACCTCGACGAGGTCGCCGTCCAGGTACAGCTCGGCGTCCACCGGGTCCCCAGGGGGGAGCCCGAGCTCGGCCACCGCGGCCCAGGGGTGCGCGCCGCCGAAGAAGAGCAGCCGCCCGTCGGCCGGGGAGGCGTGGTCGGGCAGGAAGGTGGCGTGCAATTCGCTGGGTGGCAACGAGGCTCCTACGGGTCAACGGCAGACGTGCCATTTTGCCACAAGCGCGGCCCCGAACCCAAACGCGCGGTGCGCGCGCGACGCTTGGGAACTTGTGAAACCGCAGCTAGCCGGTGATATGCCAAGTCGCGGGTGTGCGCATGCAGACGAACGCTTGCACTGGTGCGGACCGGCCTATCGGGCTGCGCCCCGGAACGGTAAGGCGCTCGGCGCCGGCAGGAACGGGGCGGGACCGCCGTCGCCGCACGGAGCCGCGCTCACGCGGCCCGGGCGCTTTCGGGCGGTCCCGCCCCGTCAACCCCAGAGCAAAGTCCGCGCGGAGGCGCAGGCGGACCAGCGCTCGCGCGCCGTGCCGCGTTCCTCCGCATTGAGGTGGATGAACTTCCTTCGCGCAGAAGGATGTTCGAACGTGTCGAAGCTAACGGCAATTTCGAACACTGTCAATACCGGTGTCCAGGTTTCGGACAGGTTCACCGCACCGGGCAGCGCATCGCCAGATCGAGCGAGGCGTCGTCGCGGAACGCCGCCTGGGCCTCCTGGAGCGCGTCCTCGTCGCCCTCCGGCGCGTTCGCGACCATCTGCTGCGCCTGCAGGGCGAAGCCCGAAGTGAGCGCCTTGAGATTCGGGTCGGCGATCTCGGTGCCGATCGTGTCGATCTGGTCGAGCACGCCGTCCAGGTTGTCGCTGTCGGCTTCGGCGGCCAGGTCGAAGGCCCGCCACGCGTGCTCGCAGTCGGCGGCGAACTGCTCGGTGTCGCGGTCGAGGTCCTGGTAGCCGGGGTCGGTCTCGTCCACGCCGCCGAGGCACTCGGCGAGCATCCACAGCAGGATCAGCACGCCGATCGTCCACGCGAAGAGCTTCACCAGACGAAGGTCGGTCATCTCCGGCTCCAAGGTGAGAGGCCTGTGTCACAAGTCTACGCGGGCGGGGACGTAGGGCACGGGACCGGCACGCGGCGCGGGCCATCAGTGCCCTGTGCGGCCGCCCTGTCTCGCCCACCCTGTGTGTATGCGTTTTCCACTCGGTAGGCTGAAGCGACCGCTTGCCGACCCCCGCACGCGAGCGCGGACACGAACGGAGCCACATGGACGTCCTGTGCCTGGGCGAGTCGATGATCGTCCTCGCCCCCGCGGCCGCCGAACCCCTCCGCGGCGCCGTCGACCTCCACATGGGCGTCGCCGGCGCCGAGTCCAACGTCGCCGTCGCGCTCGCGCGACTGGGCGCCCGCGCCGCATGGTGCGGCAAGGTCGGCGACGACCCGCTCGGGCAGCGCATCCGCGACGTCCTCGACGAGGCCGGCGTCGACTGCGGGCTGGTGCAGACCGACCCCGACCGGCCCACCGGCGTCTACTTCAAGGACCCCGGCCCCGACGGCACCCGCGTCCACTACTACCGGCGCGGCTCGGCCGCCTCCACCATGCGGCCCGGGCACCTCGCCGAGATCGAACCGCCGCGCCTCCTGCACCTCTCCGGCATCACGCCCGTCCTCTCGGACACGTGCGCCGCACTCGTCGACGAACTCCTCATCGACCGGGCACTGGACCCCGCGCTGGTGAGCTTCGACGTCAACTACCGGCCCGCACTGTGGCCCGTGAGCGACGCCGGGCCGGCCCTGCGGCGCCTCGCCGACGCGGCCGACATCGCGTTCGTCGGACTCGACGAGGCCCAGACCCTGTGGGGCACGGCGACCGCCGACGACGTCCGCGAGCTCCTGCCCGGCGCCGGCGTGCTCGTCGTCAAGGACGGCGGCAACGGCGTCACCGCGTACGAGGGCGGCAAGAGCGCCTACTCCCCCGCCGAGCCGGTCGAGGTGATCGAACCGGTCGGCGCCGGCGACGCGTTCGCCGCCGGATTCCTCTACGGCCGCTTGCAGAACGCCTCGCTCGAGGCGTCGATGCGGCTGGGCCACCGGCTCGCCGCCGGCGCCCTCCAGACCGTCGGGGACCTCGCGCCCCCGCCGCCACCCGAGACCGTCCGAGCCATCCTGGAGGACCAGTGACCTTTGATCAAGGCGAATTCTTCGACCGCCTCTTCGCCGGGCAGCGCGTCATGGCGATCTGGCGGGGCCTGCCCGCCGAGGAGACCGTGGAGCTGTCCGAGCGCGTGTGGGACGCCGGGTTCGACCTGGTCGAGGTCCCGATCGGCAAGCCCGGACAGGAGGAGGCGCTGGCCGCCGCAGTGAAGGCCGCGGGCTCGAGCGGGCGCGCCGTGGGCGCGGGCACCGTGGTCTCGGCCGGGCACGTCGAGCGTGCCGCCGCGGCAGGCGCGGCCTATACGATCGCGCCGGGCCTGAACCCGGCGGTGCTGGAGGCCTCGCACGCGGCCGGGCTGCCGCACCTGCCGGGCGTGGCGACGGCCAGCGAGGTCGGGCTCGCGCGGGACCTGGGATGCACGTGGGTGAAGGTCTTCCCGGCCTCGACGCTCGGTCCGGAGTGGTTCAAGGCGATGCACGGGCCGTTCCCGGAGATGCAGTTCGTGGCGACGGGCGGTGTCGGCCCTGACGAGATCGACACCTACCTCAAGGCCGGCGCCTCGGTCATCGGCATGGGCTCGGCCCTGGCCGACCCCGCGAACCTGGCGAAGCTCGTCGGCTGAGCGGCACCTGCGCAACGCTAATGGCGCGTGACATATCACCGGTCACGCGCCATCGGCCTGCTCCGGGGCGAGAGGCAGGCTGCTGTAATCGGGGCTATGCCATGCGGCATGGCGCCGGCTCGCTGCGCGTTCCGGTTGCCGCGGCCGCGGCGAGCGGGTTCGCGAGAGCACGCATCCGGTGGCGCCATGTGACATGTCACGTACTACCGGTATCGCGGGCCCCCCGGTTCCACCCTGACAGGCGGGTATGACAGTCCGGGCGTGGGCGAATGCGGCTCGGATTCGCTTGGGGGCTTAGAGTTTGCCCAGGAGCGAGATCACCGGGTAGCCGTCGAGGCGGTCGCGGCCGGAGAGGGCGGCGATCTCCAGGAGGGCCGCGCATGCGGCGACGGTGCCGCCGAGGCTCTCGACGAGGCGCACGCCGGCGGCCATGGACTCGCCGGTGGCGATGACGTCGTCGACCAGGAGCACCCGGTCGCCCTTGCGGACGGCGTCCTTGTGCATCTCGACGCGGACCTCGGCGTACTCGCCGCGGTAGGTCTCGACCGCGGCGGCGCGCGGGAGCTTCCCGGCCTTGCGGATCGGGATGAGCGGCGTGCCGGTGCGGTCGGCGAGCGGGGCGGCCCAGAGGAAGCCGCGGGCGTCGAACGCGGCGATCGCGTCGTACGGGTGGGCCGCGCAGGCCTCCAGGAGCCGGTCGACCGAGTTGCGGAAGGCGTCGGGGGCGGCGAGCAGCGGCGTGATGTCGCGGAAGCCGACCCCCGGTTCGGGGAAGTCGGGGACGACGGGCACGTATTCGGTCAGATCCACAGCGGCAAGGTTAACCGGTCGCGCGCCGTCCGGGTGCCGCTGCGCCGGCCCAGTGGCATATCACGCGTCACGTACCGCGAAGCCCCCGGCCGAAGCATCGGCCGGGGGCTTCGCCTCCGCGTGCAGTTACGTCGAGCGGCGTCCTAGACGGGGACGCTCTGGCGGGCCTGGACGGCGGTGACGACCAGGTTCTGCTGGGCCTGGATGTAGCAGAGGTTGGTGCCCGCGAGGAAGCACAGGAGGGTGGCCACGCCGGTGTTGAACGTGGGGGTCAGGCCGGCGGCCTGCTGCTCGGCCTTGATGGAGGCGCAGAGCTTGAACCAGTTGATGATCGGCACGATGTACAGGGTGATGAAGCCGAACAGCATCCACACCACGAGGCTGGAGCCGCTGACGTTCTTGGGGTTGTTCGGGTTGACGGCCTTGATCTGGGTGGCGGTCTTGGCGTACCAGAACAGGCCGTAGATGCCGAAGCTGATGAGGGTGAGGCCCCACACGCCGAACGGGGACCGGATCTTCAGTTCTTCCACTGGGGATGACTCCTTGCAAAAGGGATTTTCGGGCGCGGCCAAAGCGCACGGCCGCGGGTGGGGACCCGCGGCCGGTTGGGCACGCTGTGACCTGAGTGCGGATCACATTAACACCTTCGAGCGTCGCCTGTGGAGCGAGGCGACGCTTCACCTCACCCCTTGAGCCCCGTCTGCGCCACGCCCTGCACCAGGAAGCGCTGCAGGAACAGGAACACGAACACCAGCGGCAGGATCGCCACGGCCGCGGCCATGAACAACTGCGGCAGGTTCACCGTCTGCGAGGTCAGGAATGTCGACAATGCGACCTGCACGGTCCAAGAGTCGGACGAGCGCCCGATGACCAGCGGCCACAGGAACGAGTTCCAGGACGTCACAAAAGTGATCACCGCGATCGCGGCGAGGAAGCCCTTCGAGTTGGGAATGACGATGCGCCAGAACGAACCCCAGTACCCCAGTCCGTCCACTCTGGCGGCCTCCTCGAGCTCCTTGGGGAAGCTCAGGAAGTACTGCCGGCACAGGAACGCGACGAACCCGTTGAACAGCGTCGGGATGATCAGGCCCCGCAGGTCCGAGACCCAGCCGAGGCTGGAGACCATCACGAAGCTCGGCAGGAACGTGATCGCGCTGGGCACCATGAGCGTCGCCAGGATCGCGTAGAACACCTTGTCGGCGTGGCGGTACGGAATGCGGGCGAGGCCGTAGCCGGCCGTCGTGCACAGGAACAGCGTGCCGACGGTCGTGAGCACGGAGACCATGGCGGAGTTGAGGAGGCTCCGCGCCATCGGCACCTTCTCGTCGTTGAACAGCTCGGTGAAGTTGCCCCACTGGATGTCCGTGGGGAACCACATCCATCCCGGCGCCGTGATGTCCTCTGTGGTGGACAAGGCGTTGCGCACGATCAGGTAGAACGGGATCAGGAAGAGCGCTGCGATCAGGCACAGCCCGATGAAGTTGACGACCCGCGAGGCCCGCGAGCCGACGCCCGGCCGGTACCCGACCGGTTTCGGCCGGTTCTGCGTGGACACCATGCCGGTCACCGTCCTTCCGGTTTGCCGAAGCCCAGGAGCTTGCCCTGGAAGAGGGTCACGATCGCGATCAGGAGCGCCAGGATGAGCGCTCCTGCCGAGCCGCGGCCCAGGTCCTGGCTCGTCCCCAGCGAGGTGTGGAACAGGTAGATCAGCGGGGTCCGGGCATACGGGACGTTCCCGGAGTTGGGCAGCAGGTTCCAGAACTCGTCGAAGGCCTGGTAGGCCGCGATGAGCACCAGCATCAGCACCGCCACCGAGGAGGCCCGCAGGTGCGGCAGCGTGATGTGCCAGAAGGTCTGCCAGCCGGGCTTCGCACCGTCCATGTAGGCGGCCTCGTAGAGGTGCTCGGGAATCTGCTGGAGCGCGGCGATGAACAGGATCATGTAGAAGCCGCACTGGATCCAGAGGCGGAGCGTGGCGATGACCAGCCAGAACCACGGCGGGTCGTTCCCGAACAGCCAGGGGATGTTCTCGATCCCGAACCAGCCCAGCACGGTGTTGGCCATGCCGTAGCGCACCCCGGCGAAGATCGACATCTTCCACACCAGCGACGCCACCACGTACGAGCAGGCGAACGGCAGGAAGAACACCGAGCGGAAGAACGCCCGCATGATGCGGACCTTGTTGACCGCCAGCGCGAGTCCGAGCGACGAGGCGAACGTGATCGGCACGATGATCGCCGCGAAGACGGTGAAGGTGATGAGGCTCCGCCGGAAGTCCTCGTTGCCGAGCATGGTGACGTAGTTGTCGAAGCCGACGAAGTCGTCGGACGTGGGCGTGACGGTGTTGCGCGCGTCGAAGAGCGACAGGTAGGCGGACCAGCCCACCGGGATGTACGTGAAGATGAGCAGGCCGAGCAGGAACGGCCCGACGAAGTACCAGAAGGCGAGGGTGCGGCCGCCGAACGTGCGGCGGCGGCGAGGGCGTCGTGACGTCCCCGCTGCCGCCGGAGCCGGATCGGCCGTCTTGTCGGTGACGGCCATCGTGTTCCCCTACCCGAAGATGCCGTCGAGTTCGGTGTTGACCGTCTCGACGGCCTTGGCCAGTTCGGCCTCGGGGTCGTTGCCCTCGATGGCGATGTTGCTGAGCATGTCGTTGACGGCGGTGTTCATCGCCGGGGTCCAGTCCGGGTTCTCGGCCCAGCCGTACTCCTCGGAGATGGCCACGGCCTCGGCGGCCGGGCCGGAGCTCAACTGGTCGGCCTGCTCCCGCAGCGAGAGCCGCGAGGGGATGTGGAAGCCGTAGCTCAGGCACCAGTCGAGGATCGCCTCGGTGTTGTCGACCCAGAGCCACTTCGTGAACGCCTTGGCCGCGTCGACGTTCTTGCTGTTCGCGTTGACGAAGGTCGCCCAGCCGCCGTTGAAGACGGTCGGGGTCCCGCCGACGAAGCCCGGGCACGGGAAGATGCCGATGTCGTCGCCGAGGTTCTCCAGGAGCGCCGGCATGGTCCACAGTCCCGTCCACGACATCGCCGTGAGGCCCTGGATCATCGACGAGGGGTCCCACCAGTCGGTGGGCGCGCCGAGCAGGAGCGAGCCGGAGTCGTTGAGCTGCTTGACCAGCAGGGCGCCTTCGGCCATTCGCGGGTCGTTGAACCCGGCCTGCATGTCGGCGCCGATGAACGACAGGCCGAGGCTGTTGATCATGTGCTGGCCGAGGCGGTCGGTGCCGCCGGCCGCGCCGAAGTCGATGCCCTTGACGTCGCTGGTGGTCAGCTCCGCGGCGATCGCGATCAGCTCTTCGAAGGTCGTGGGCGGTGCGGTGATGCCCGCGTCCGCGAAGAGGCTGGGGCGGTACACGATGTACTGCGGGTCGTCGATCATGTTGATGCCGTAGACGGTGCCGTCGATCGTGTTCCGCAGCAGGTCGCCCTCGGGAATGTCGTCGATGACGTCCGCGATGATGTCGTCGAGCGGCACCACCTGGCCGGCCTCGACCATGCCGCGGTTGAGGTGGCTCTCGAACACGTCGGGTGCGTCGTCGGTCAGCAGCCCCGAGGCCAGTGCCGCGTCGTAGTCGCCGGGGATCCACTCGACCGTGACGTTGGCGTCCTTGTAGTCCGCGGCGTACCCCTTGGCCGCTTCCTGGGTGCCGGCCTCGCCGTACTCGTGGTACCACTGCAGCAGGGAGACGCCGTCGCCCCCGTCCTCGCGGCCGGTGTTGCCGCCGCAGGCGGCCAGGGCGCCGGCGCCGGCGGTCATGCCGCCGAGCGCGAGCATGCGCCGGCGGTTCATCATGAACTCGGCGAACGCTTTCTTTGAAGGGTTGTTGTTGCGTGAGGCAACCATCGCTTTAGCTCCTCGCTACATTGAGAGGTCGGAAGGGCTCCCGCGCGGCTTCCGGATCGATGCCGCAGCGGAGAATCGACTTCCGCCGATTCGCCTCCCAGTGTTACGAGCGCCACCCACTTTGTCAATGGGTTGGAGTAAGTGTTCGGATAACGATTTGCGCTCAGTGACAGCGGTTGCAGGCGGCGCGGGCGCCGCGCGAACACGTTGCTGAGCAGCGCGAACAGCGCCCGGCGGCATTGCCGTGCCGGGGCGCTGGACTCACAGTGGCGAGCGTTCGCCGTCGCGAAATCGCCGCCGTCACTTGACGGCGCCGTGATCAGCGGCGGCTGCGGGAGCCGACCGTGTTCAGGCGGTTCAGGTGGCCTTCGAGCGCCAGCGCGGCGGCGCCGAGGGCGACCATGTTGCGGTCCTGGCCGTTGCGCTTGAGGCGGGCGGCCTTGAGGGGCGCCTCCATGGCGTGGTCGGCGAGGCGGCGTTCGAATTCGGGGACGAGGGCGTCGCCGAGGACGCTGGTGACCCAGCCGTCGAAGACCACCAGGTCGGGGTTGAAGAGGTTGAGGAGGTTGGCGACGCCGGCGGCCAGGTATTCGGCGACGGTCTCGACGGTGCGGACGGCGGTGGTCTCACCGGCTTCCCAGGCGGCGGCGAGGGCGGCCATGGCCTCGGTCTGGGAGCCGACGGCGGCGCGGCCGTCGAGCTGGCCCCAGTGCCAGAGGATCGCGGGTGCGCCGACGTAGGCTTCGATGCATCCTTTTGCGCCGCAGCGGCATTGGGGGCCGGCGGGGTTGATGGTGGTGTGGCCCCACTCCCCTGCGGAGTTGGTGGCGCCGCGGTAGAGCTGGCCGCCGAAGGCGAGGCCGGCGCCGACGCCGGTGCCGAGGATGAGGACGGCGAGGCGGTCGACGCCGCGGCCGTCGCCGAACCAGAGTTCGCCGACGGTGATGGTCTTGAGGGGGTTGTCGAGGTAGATGGGGACGCCGAGTTGGAGGCGGTCGGCGAGGAGCTTGCGGAAGGGGACGTCGTGCCAGTTCCAGTTGGGGGCGAAGCCGGAGACGCCCCAGGTGACGTCGACCTGGCCGGGGAGGCTGACGCCGAGGCCGAGGACGGCGCGGTCGCCGAGGCGTTCGCGGATCTGGTCCATGGCCGAGGCGATGTGGCCGATGACCTGCTCGGGGGCGTTCTCGCTGGGTTCCATGCGCTCTTCGACGCGGTCGACGACGGCGAGGGTGAGGTCGTAGACCTCGAGGTACACGTAGGTCTCGGCGACGTCGACGCCGATCATGACGCCGCCGCCGGCGTTGGGTGCGAGCAGGGCGCGGGGCCTGCCGCCGCCGGAGTCCTCGCGGCCCACCTCTACGACCACGCCGAGTTCGATCAGGTCGGTCACCAGGTTGGAGACGGTGGCGACGCTGAGGTCGGTCTCGCGGGCGAGGATCTGGCGGGAGGTGGGGGCGTCCGCGATCAGGTGCCGGAGCACTGCGAAGCAGTTGCGGAGGCGGATGTCGCGCGAGGTGGACTTCATGGATGCATGGTACGGCCCGAATGCCGCCTTTGTAAATGGGTTAGATGAAGGGTGCGGTTGCTCCAGGGGCGATAATTCCGCAGGCAGTGCGCTTGCCAACCGGTCATTGGTAATACGTCACATGTCATGTACCGGCGCGTGGCCGGATCGGTCGGCCACCGCGGCAGCAGGGTGGCATGTCACGTACTACATGAAAACGCGCAATGGAACGCAACGAGCACGGCCCGGCTGACGCCGACGGCGCGGCGCGCCGACTCGTCGGCGTCTCCCCCGCCGGCGCGCGGGGGTCAGTAGGCGGCGACCGCGCGGCGGGCTTCGGCGCCGTCGTTGGCGTGCAGGGCTTCGGCGGCCATGCCGGCGCAGTCCGCGAGGGTGCGTGCGGAGAGTTCGGCGCGGACGGCCGCGACCGCGCCCGGTGCCATGGACAGGCTCGTGACGCCGAGTCCGACGAGGACGCACGCGAGCAGCGGGTCGCTCGCGGCCTCGCCGCACACCCCGACCGGTTTCTCGGCCTCGCGCCCGGCTTCGGCGGCGAGGCTCACAAGGTCGAGCAGTGCGGGCTGCCACGGGTCGAGCAGTTCGGCGAGCGCGCCGTTCATGCGGTCGGCGGCGAGCGTGTACTGGCCGAGGTCGTTGGTGCCCAGGCTGGCGAAGTCGCAGCCTTCGAGGATCCGGGAGGCGCGCAGTGCCGCGGCCGGGACTTCGATCATGGTGCCGGCCGTGGGGAGACCGTGGGCGCGGCACTGGTCGGCGAACGCGGCGGCCTCGGCGGGGGTCGCGACCATCGGGGCCATCACCCACACGTCGGCGGCGTGCTTCGCCGCGGCGGCGGCGATCGCGGTGAGCTGGTCGTCCAGGAGGACCGCGCCGGCTTCGGTGCGGGCGAGGCGGATGCCGCGCACGCCGAGCGCCGGGTTGGGCTCGTCCCCGTGGTCGACGAACGCGAGCGGCTTGTCCGCGCCGGCGTCGAGGGTGCGGACGACGACCTTGCGGCCGGAGAACGCGGCGAACACCTGCCCGTAGACCTCGATCTGATCGTCCACTGCGGGTGCGGTCTCGCGGTCGAGGAACAGGAACTCGGTGCGGAAGAGGCCCACGCCTTCGCTGTCGGTCGCGGCGGCGGCCGCGAGGTCGGCCGGCGAGCCGAGGTTGACCAGGAGCTGCACGGCGTGGCCGTCGGCGGTGCGTCCCGGTCCGCGGCTGGACGCGAGGGCCGCGGCGCGCCGGGCTTCGGCGTCGAGGACGCGGCGGACCCGGCCCGGTTCGGGGTCGGAGACGATGAGGCCCGTGCCGCCGTCGACCAGGACCTCGGTGCCGTCCGCCAGTGCGGCGGCGGCCGGGCAGGCGACGACGGCGGGCAGGCCCATGGATTTGGCGAGGATCGCGGTGTGGCTCGTCGGTCCGCCCTGCTCGGTGATGATCGCGGCCACTTTGGCCGGGTCGAGCGCGGCGGTGTCGGCGGGGGCGAGGTCCTTGGCCACCAGTACGAACGGGTGCCCGGGGTCGGGCAGGCCCGGCATGGGCCTGCCGAGCAGCACGGCGATGGTGCGGTCGCGCAGGTCGTCGAGGTCGGCGGCGCGTTCACCCAGGTATCCGCCGGCGGTCTCGAGCGCGGACCGGAAGAAGCCGTACGCGTCGATGACGGCGTGGGGCGTCGACCGTCCCTTTGCCAGCGCCTGCTCGACCTGGTCGGCGAGCGCGGGGTCGCGCGGCATCATCGACAGGGCGTCGAGGATGTCGGCGGTGGTCCCGGTGGCGGCCTCGGCGCGTTCGTCGAGGTCGGACGCGACCGCTTCGAGTGCGGCCCGTGCCTTCTCGAGTGCGGCGGCGGGGTCGGGCTCGGGCCCGGTGTCGGCGGGCGGCGCCGGCACGGGTGCGAGCCGGGCGACGGGTGCGTACACGGCGCCCGGGCTCACGCCGATGCCGGTCATCTCAGCGGTCACGGCTGTTCCTCACTCGGCGTCGCGGTCGGTCTGCAGTTCGGCGGCGAGGGCGTCGAGGGCGTCTTCGGCGCCGTCGCCCTCGGCGGTGAGCACGACTTCGTCGCCGCCTTTGGCGTCCAAGGTGAGGAGCATGAGCAGCGAGCGGGCGTCTACCGGCTCCTGGCCCTCTTTGGCGATGTGGACCTTCGCGGGCTGGGCTGCGGCGAGTTTCGCGAACAGCTTGGCCGGGCGGGCGTGGAGGCCCACGGCGGAGGCGATGGTGACGCGGCGTTCTGGCATCTCGGTTCCTTCCTCGATCAGATGACGGGCATGGCGGCTTCGTCGGCGGCCGTGGCCGCCGCGGACCGCCAGGCGGTCTTGAGCGCGATGACGCACAGGCAGGTGGCTGCGGTCCCGGCGAGCAGGGCGACGATGAAGCCGAGCGGGTTGCCGATGAGGCCGATGACCCAGATGCCGCCGTGCGGGGCGCGCAGACTGGCGTCGACGGCCATCGAGACGGCTCCGGCGACGGCGCCGCCGATCACGGTGGACGGGATGACGCGCAGCGGGTCGGCGGCGGCGAATGGGATCGCGCCTTCGGTGATGAAGGAGGCGCCCAGCAGCCATGCGGCCTTGCCGGACTGGCGTTCGGCCTGCGTGAAGAGCTTGCCGCGAATGACCGTCGCGAGCGCGAGGCCGAGCGGCGGGACCATGCCCGCGGCCATGACGGCGGCCATGACCGTGTAGTCGCCGCTGGCGAGTGCGCCGACGCCGAACAGGTAGGCGACCTTGTTGACCGGGCCGCCGAGGTCGAAGCCCATCATGGCGCCGAGCAGGAGGCCGAGCAGGACCGCGTTGACGCCGGAGAGCCCGGCGAGCCAGTCGGTGAGCCAGGACTGGGCTTCGGCGATGGGCTTGCCGACGACCACGAGCATGACGAAGCCGACCGTGAACACGGACACGAGCGGGATCACGACGATCCGCAGGATGCCCTGGAACGCCTGGTTGGCCTTGATGAGCTTGAGCGCCATGACGATCGCGCCGGCGAGGAGGCCCGCGACGAGGCCGCCGAGGAAGCCCGCGCCCACGGCGACGGCGATGAGGCCGCCGACGACGCCGGGCGCGATGCCCATGCGGTCGGCCATGCCGAAGGCGATGAATCCGGCCAGGATCGGCACGAGCATGGAGAACGCGAGTCCGCCGATGTAGAACATGAGGCCGGCGATCCCGGCCTGGTTGAGGATCTGGGTCGGGTCGGCGATGGCCTCGTAGGTGACGCCTTCGAACTCGCCGCCGTTGACCTTGTTGGCGATCTCGGCCCCGCCGATGACGAACGCGAGGGCGATGAGGATGCCGCCGGCGGCGACGAACGGCAGCATGTAGGACACGCCGGTCATGAGCCAGAGGCGGAGTTTCGCGCCGGGGCCGAGCTTCGGTCCGGCCGGTGCGGCGGGCACGGCGGCTGCGGGCGTGCCGGTCGCCGGTGCGGTCTCGGCCTTCTCGACGGCTTCGGCGACCATCTCGGCGGCGTGGTTGATGCCGCGCTTGACCGGGCCGGAGACCAGGGGCTTCCCGGCGAAGCGGTCCTTGTCGCGGACGTCCACGTCGGCGGCGAAGATGACGGCGTCGGCTGCGGCGATCACGGCCGGGTCGAGGGCTTCGGCGCCTGCGGCGCCCTGCGTCTCGACGTGGATCTCGTGCCCGGCGGCGACGGCGGCCTGCTCGATCGCTTCGGCGGCCATGTACGTGTGGGCGATGCCCGTGGGGCATGAGGTTACGGCTACGAGCTTCATTGTTCGTGCACCTTCTTCATTGGGCAGGTTTCTCGATGGCGGTCTAGCCGGGCAGGTGCTGCTTGATGAGCGCGGCGACCGCTTCGGCGTCGGGGGCGTCGCGCAGGGCGGTCTTGAAATCGGCGTGGACGAGTTTGCGCGCCAGGGACGCGAGGATGGTCATGTGCTCCGAGCCGCCGCCTTCCGGTGCGGCGATGAGGAACACGAGGTCGGCGGGGCCGTCCTCGGAGCCGAAGTCGATGCCTGCGGCGGCGCGGCCGAAGGCCAGGCTCGGGGTGGTGACGTGGGCGCTGCGGGCGTGCGGGATGCCGATGCCGCCTTCGATGCCGGTGGGCATCTGCTCTTCGCGGGCGCGCACGTCGGCGAGGAATCCCTCGGTGTCGGTGACGCGCCCGGCGGCGGCGAGGAGGCGCGCGAGTTTCGCGGTGGCCTCGTGGCGGTCGGCCCCGGTGAGGTCGAGGTCGATCAGATCGGCGGTGATGAGATCGGACATGGCGGTGCTCCTTCGGTTCGGCTCAGCGGTGTGCGCTCAGGACGAGACTGGCGTCCGGGCTGCGGGTGACTTGGACGGCGTCGAGGTCGATGTCCTGCGGGCCGGGCATGATGCTGCCGGGCAGCGACACGGCGGCGGTGCCCCAGGCGACGGCGGCCGCGAGCGCGTCGGGGCCGCGGCCTCCCGCGGCGAGGAAGCCCGCGAGGGCGGCGTCGCCGGCGCCGACGGTGCTCGCGAGCGGCCCGGCGAGCGGGGCCTTCGCGTGCCAGACGCCTTCGTCGGCGACGAGGATCGCGCCGTCCGCGCCGAGCGAGGCGAGGACCGCTCCGGCACCGGCGGCGCGCAGCGCCTCGGCGGCGGCGACGGCGTCGCCCATGGTCGTGATCGGCGTGCGGGCGGCCTCGGCGAGTTCTTCGAGATTGGGTTTGACGAGGTCGGGCCGGGAGGGCAGGCACGCTTCCAGTGCCGCGCCGGAGGAGTCGATGACCGTGGCCGCACCGGCGGCGCGGGCGCGTTCGACCAGTTCGGCGTAGAAGTCGGCGCCGACGCCCGGCGGCAGGCTCCCGCACCCGGCGATCCAGGCGGTCGGCCGGTCGATGCTGCTCGAAGGCGTCAGCAGGGCGTAGTTCGGCGGCGCCCCGATGGCGGCGTCGAGCAGCTCTTCGATCTCCTCGGCCCGCAGGACCGGCCCGGACTCGTTGAGCTTGGTGACGGTGCCGTCGGCCTCGGCGAGGGTGAGGTTCGAGCGGATCCCCAGGGAGACGGGCACTTCGATGATCGGGACGCCGGCCTCGGCCAGGAGGTCGAGCAGTTCGGTGCCGGCGTGGCCGCCGCTGATGAGGACGGCCCGGGTGGCGTGGCCGTTCGCGACGAGCGCGCGGGAGACGTTGACGCCCTTGCCGCCCGGGTCGACCCGGTCGCCTTTGGCGCGCTGCACTTCGCCGCGCCGGAGCCGGTCGACCTCGATCGTCCGGTCCAGGCTCGGGTTGGCGGTGACGGTGACGATCATGCGCGCACCACTTTCAGGTCCGCGGCCTCGAAGTCGGCGGCGAGGCCGTCGTCGAGTCCGGTGTCGGTGACGAGCACGTCGACCTGGTCGAGGGTGCCGAAGCGGGCGAGGCAGTCGTTGCCGGCCTTCGTGTGGTCGGCGACGACGACGGTCTTGCGGGCGGCGCCGATCATGGCGCGCTTGACGGCGGCCTCGCCGGTGTCCGGTGTGGTCAGACCGCGCTCCACGCTGATGCCGTTGGCGCCCATGAAGGCGACGTCGACGTAGGTCTCGGCGAGGGCGCGCAGCGCCCAGTCGTCGACGGCGGCCATGGTGCGGCGGCGCACTTTCCCGCCGACGATGAGGACGGTGAGGCGGGGCTTCGCCGCGAGGAGGGAGGCGATGAGGACGTCGTTGGTGACGACGGTGAGTTCACGGTCGTGCGGGAGGGCCTGGGCGATCCGGGCGGTGGTGGTGCCGGCGTCGAGGAGGATCGCGCCTTCATCGGGGACCTCGGCGAGCGCGGCCTCGGCGATGCGCTCCTTGGCCGCGGTCTGCACGGCGTCGCGGGCCGCCACGGTGGGCTCGAAACCCATGCGCTCCAACGGGATCGCGCCGCCGTGGACCTTCTTGACGACGCCCTGGCGCTCGAGGGCGGTGAGGTCGCGCCGGATCGTCTCGGTGGTGACCTCGTACTCGGCCGCCAGCGCGGCGACGTCCACGCGGCCCGCGGTGCGCGCACGTTCGGCGATCCGCTGCTGTCGCTCTTCCGCGAACATGTGGTTTCACCCCCGTTTCATTTGGATTTACTTGGTTATACATGGTTGCTTGTGGCATTGTCAACGCGTTGCGGCGGCCTCAGCGCATCACGACTGCATAAAGCCTCTGACCTCGAACGTTACTGCCGCGCCCGCCTCCGGGCGTCGAAACGGCGGGCCCCGCACTGCACGCGGCCCCGGCGTGTTTGCATGGGGCATGGGCATCCAGATCCTCAGCGGCGACATCACGAAGCAGCATGTGGACGCGATCGTCAACGCCGCGAACTCGTCGCTCCTCGGCGGCGGCGGCGTGGACGGCGCGATCCACCGCGCCGGCGGACCCGCGATCCTCCAGGAGTGCCAGGAGCTGCGCCGCGGGCACTACGGGAAAGGGCTGGCGACCGGGCAGGCCGTCGCGACCACCGCCGGGCGGCTCCCGGCCCAATGGGTGATCCACACCGTCGGCCCCGTCTACTCCCCGACCGAGGACCGCAGTGCGCTCCTCGCCTCCTGCTACCGCGAATCCCTCGCCCTCGCCGACCGGCTCGGGGCCGACTCGATCGCGTTTCCCGCGGTCTCGGCCGGGGTATACGGGTGGCCCGCCGAGTCGGCCGCCGCGATCGCCGTCGCCGCCGTGCGCGACGCCGCGGCGAGCGTCGCAGACGTCAGGTTCGTCCTGTTCACGGAGGAGCTGCTCGCGGCCTTCCGGGACGCGCTGGGCTGAAACCGCCTGACTGTCGCACCCGGCCGGTACGGTCGGGCGCGCATCACTCGCCAGAAGGGGCCCGCACATGAAGACGCTCAGCCAGGACGCGTTCGCCGCCGCCGAACGGTACTTGATCCTCAACGCCCGCCTCATCGACCGGGCCCGCTTCGCGAACCGCTTCCACGGCGGCCCGGCCGGCGCCGTGACGCACGCCGTGCGCGCCTACCAGAACCCTGACGGCGGCTTCGGCCACGCCATCGAACCGGACCTGCGCGGCACCGGCAGCCAGCCGCAGGGCGCCGAGGTCGCACTGTGGGCGCTCGACGACGTCGGCGCGTTCGACGAGGCCATCGTGCTGGCGGCGTGCGCCTGGCTCGAAGCGAACAGCACGGCGGAGGGCGGCGTGCCGTGGGTGCTGCCGAGCGTCCTCGGCGACGAACGCGGCCCCTGGTGGCAGCCGCAGGGCGAGCCGCCCCCGGCGGCGCTGAACCCGACCGCGCCGATCGCCGGGCTCCTCCACTCCCACCACGTGAAGCACCCCTGGCTGGAGTCGGCCACCGAGTTCTGCTGGCGGGCGATCGCCGACCTGGACGAGGTCGGCGCCTACGACGCGATGTGCGTGCTGGCCTTCCTCGAACGCGTCCCCGACAGCGACCGGGCCAGGAGCGAGTTCGACCGACTCGGGCCCTCGCTGCGCGCCAGCGCGGCCCTGGACCCCGACGAGCCCGGGCACACCCACTCGCCGCTCGATCTGGCCCCGACGCCCGAATCCCTGGCGCGCGGCCTGTTCAGCGACGAGGAGATCGGCCGCCACCTCGACCGTCTCGTCGAGACCCAGGGCGCCGACGGCGGCTGGGTGCCCAACTTCCCGATGTGGACGCCGCTGGTCGCCCACGAGTGGGGCGGCTTCCTGACCCGGTCCACGCTCGCCACGCTCGCGGCGTACGGCCGGATCGCGTAGGCGCGCTCAGGCCTGGGGCCACTCGCCTTTGCCGGCGAGGTCGAGGACGACGGCGGCGATGTTCCAGGCGTCGTCGGCGCCGCTGTGGTGGCGGCCCTCCAGCGGCAGGCCCGCGATCTGGAGTGCCTGGGCCATGCCGGGCCTGCGGCGCAGTCCCCTGGCCTCGGTGAAGCGCAGTTTCGCGTTGACGTGCCGCGCCCCGAACGGGTAGCGGGCGCCGGTCGCCTGGCATTGGCGCTCGAACTGCTTGCGGTCGTAGTCGCCCCAGCTCGCCCACGACCGCGAGTCCGCGCGGTGCTCGTCGACCAGGAGGCGGCAGGCTTCGGCGAACGCGACGCCGGTGTCGACCTCTGCTTGGGTGAGGCCGGTGAGTTCGGTGCAGAAGGCGCTGACCTGGGACCGCTCGGGCCGCACCAGGATGCGGTGCTTGGCGAGGCGCACTCGCGCGTCGAGGTCGACGACGGTGAGGCCGATCTCGATGATCTCGTTGACCGCGCCGGGCGGCGGCGGGCCCTGCCAGCAGGTCGCCTCGACGTCGACCACGTTGAGCAGGTTCCGGGGTGCTTCCATGCGTGCAGCGTAGGCGGGCGCGGCCATGGGGCTCAACCGGTTTGGGGCCGCAGGCGCCAGAGCGAGGTCACTTCCCTGCGGCGGGAGTCGGCGAGGAGGTCGGGGCTGCGCTCGGTCCCGGGGTGGGTCGGGAGCGTCTCCAGTCGCCCTGCGACGGTGAGTCCCGCGCCGGCGACGGCGTCCAGGAGGTCGGTGCGGGTGCGCAGGCCGAGGTGCTCGGCGAGGTCGGAGAGGACGAGCCAGCCTTCGCCGCCCGGTCGCAGGTGCTCGGCGAGGCCGGTGAGGAAGCCGTTGAGCATGGCGGCGTCGGGGTCGTAGACGCCGCCTTCGACGGCGGAGACGGGACGGCCGGGCAGCCAGGGCGGGTTGCAGACGACGAGGTCGGCGCGACCGTCCGGGTAGAGGCCGGTGCCGGTCGCTTCGATGCGGTCGGCGAGGCCGAGCCGTTCGGCGTTGTCGCGGGCGCAGGCGAGCGCGCGCGGGTTGATGTCGGTGGCCACGACCCGGTCGAAGCCGCGGCGGGCCAGGACCGCGGCGAGCACGCCCGTGCCGGTGCCGAGGTCGAAGGCGGTGCAGTCGAAGGCGATGCGGTCGGCGGCGGTGCCGGTCCGGTCGGGCAGCGGTGCGCGCGCCACGAGGTCGATGTACTCGCCCCGGATCGGTGAGAACACGCCGTAGTGGGGGTGGATGCGCGCGTCGAGCGCGGGCACGTGGACGCCTTTCTCACGCCACTGGTGCGCGCTGAGCACGCCCTGCAGCTCGGTGAAGGCGACGGCGACCGGCCGGGCGGGCGGGCCGTACGCCTCGGTGCAGGCCTGCCGCACGTCGGGCGCGCGGTGCAGGTCGAGCGCGTAGTCGTCGCCGAGCACGACGATGAGCCGGCCCAGGACCCTGGCGCGGTGGCCGCGGTACTGGCGGTGGCGGTGGAACGTCTCGGCGGCGGTCCGCTGGGGTCCGCGCGGTTCGCGGATGCGGCGGTCCATGGCGCGAAGGAGCTGCCGGGCGTTGTGGAAGTCGCCGCGCCACAGCAGGGCCGTGCCCTTGGCGGCGAGCCGGTACGCGGTGTCGGCCTTCATGCGGTCGTCGGCGACGACGATCTCGGCCGGCGGCGGGGTGGCGTTCTCGGAGTGCCAGGCGGCGGCGCGGGGTTCGTCGGCTTCGGTCCAGCTGATGGCGGCCATGGGTCTCCCGGTGATCGAAGGTGCGCGGGCGGCGGCATTCCGATCGAGGCGCGGGACGGTCCCCCGCAGCGGCCGAGGCCTCGCGGGCCGGCTACCGCTCCCGCAGCGGACATGCGAAAGGGCCCGTCGACCTGCACCGTCGTTGCCACCGCTTTCACCGATTGCCGCCAGAGTCTTCCACAGGACCCGGCGCACCGGGTCTGCGGGCCGCGCCGATCAGGTGCGGGCTCACCGAGAGCGGGAACGGCAGGTGAGAACGGGCCGGAAAGCGGCCAGTCGGACGGCTACGCAGGTTTGCGGGCCGTGCCGACGATGTGCGGGCTCTGCGAGACCGGGAACGGCAGGAACGCGAACCGCTCCTCGCTCATGCCGGCGGTGTCGAACCCGGCCGCGCGGATCGCGCCGAGCGTGTCGCGGGAGAGGTGGCAGCCGCCGTTGAGGTGCGTCCAGAGCACGGCGTCGAGGACCTTCTCGGCCGCGTACCGGGCGCGGCCGGGCGAGCCGACGTGTTCGAAACCCACCAGCGTCCCGCCGGGTTTGAGCACGCGGGCGATCTCGGCCAGCGCGTCGGCCTGATTCGCGACCGAGCAGAGCACGGCGGTGGCGACGACGGCGTCGAACGAGCCGGACTCGACGGGGAGTGCTTCGGCGGTGCCTTCGACGACCGCGGCTTTGAGGCCGAGGTCGTCGGCGCGGGCGCGGGCGAGGTCGCGGAAGTGCTCCTCGGGTTCGACGGCGACCAGTTCGGTCACGGTGTCCGGGTAGTGGGGGAAGTTGGCGCCGAAGCCGCAGCCGATCTCGAGGACGCGGCCTGCGAGCGGGGCGAGGAGGCGGGCGCGCTGCGCGGCGAGGCCGCGCTCCTCGAGGCGGGCGGCGGCGCCGGGGTACCAGCGGGCGAACAGGGGGCGCTTGCGGCGTGCCATGGAGTGTCCTCTCATCCCGGGGTGTGCCGTCGCGGGCGCTCCCCGGTTCTGAGACTAGTCAAGGCGTGCCCGGCGGTGGGGCCAAGCGGCTGCGGCGGCGCTGCTCATTCCTCGTCGCGGGAGGAGCGGGCCATGACGGCGAAGCCGATGACGATGGCGGCCAGCAGGATCACGGCGACCAGCAGGGTGTCGACCGCGAACAGGGCGTTGAACAGCTGGGCGAGGACGGGGGCGAGCATGGCGAGCAGGGCCGCCAGTGCGATCCATCTCGCGTTGCGGCGCATGAAGTCCATCGAGGCTCCTCCCGGGGGGTTGCCCCGAGCCTACGGGAGGGGCGGGGCCGGGTCCGGGCGCGTCAGTTGGTCCGCGTGTTGGGCAGGTGGTCGCCGAGGTAGCCGATCCAGACCTTGCCGGTGGCGCCGCCGGCGTCGTCGAGGAAGTGCATGCGGGGCGCGGGCGAGCCGACCTGCTGGAGTTTGATGTGGGAGGGCATGTAGACGCGGCCCGACGGGTCGATCTCGGCGGGGACGCGGAAGACCCGGGCGCGATGGAACTTGGGGTTGCCCGAGACCGAGTCGGACTCCTTCATGGACACCATGGTCGGGGTGATGGCGGGCGCGCCCGGGAGCGGTCGGGCGCACCAGTCGTAGAAGCCGCCGGTGAAGCGGGCGTCGGCGCGGGCGGCGGCGTAGGCGTCGAGGGCGCGCAGGGCGTCCCAGGTGCGGCCGGTCCAGCGGCGGCGCTGGCGCGGGTACATGACGTCGAGTTTGGACACTTCGGTGTCGAGGGCGTCGGGGAGGTCGAGGTGGCGCAGCTGCTTCCGGGCGCGCTGGACGACCTCCATGAGGCTCTCGGCCTCCCAGCAGTCGTCCCGGTCGGCGTCGGTCTGGACGCCGTAGACGGGGTCGGCGTGCTCGGCGAGGCGGCTCTCGAGCCAGCGGATGCGGTCCTGGGCTTTGCGTTCGCATTCCTGGAGTTCGGTGTAGTCGAGTTCGAGCTGGTCGTACTGGCGGCGGAGCCGTTCGAGCTCTTGGCCGGGCGTGCGGGCGGCGAGGAGGCCGGCGGACTCGACGGCGCGGGTGAGGGCGTCGAGGTGGGCGGCCATGGTCTTGATGAGGGCGGTGGTCTCGGCGTCGCCGCCGCGGGCGGTGTCGAGGAGCGCTTCGAGGACGCTCTCGTCGAGGCGGTCGGCGAGCTTCGCGGCGATGTCGTCGGCGAGTCCGGGCGCGGGTTCTGGTTCGGGTGCGGGCGGGGTCGTCAGTTCGGGCTGCGGATCCGGTGCCTCGGGTTGCGGTGGGAGTGTCTTCGGTTCGGTGGGTGCGGCGGGTCTGGGGATGCGGGGTCCGCGGGGGACGGCTATCGCGGCGGGGCTGGGCGGGGCGGCGTGGAGTTCGTCCGGCGGCAGGGCTCCGGCGAGGATGCGCGCGATCCGCGGTTCGGTCTGGCGTATCTCGGTGGGCACCTGCCGGTGGACGGAGAGCTCGATGACGCCTTTGACGACCACTTCGAGTGAGCGCACGCCCTGGTCGCGTATCGCGCCGCCGCCGCGCGGCTGGTGGCGCATCGCGTACGTCTCCTCCCCCGGGCGCACGCCGGGCAGGTAGGTGCGCAGGCCGCCGCCGAAGACGCTGAGGTCGCCCCCGAGCCAGGCGTTGAGGTCGTCCTGGGTGCGGGCGTCGTAGAGGCGGGCGACGACGGCGACGCCCGCGAGGGCCTCGGCGAGGTGGTCGGCGCAGGCGGCGACGAGGTTCGGGTCGCTGCGGTCGACCGTGAGGACGATGACGGGGACGCCCCGGTCGGGGCGGGCGAGCCAGCCGGTGAGCTCCTTGACCTCTTCGGGGCCGATGAGGAGCGGCCCGGCCTCGACGGGCACGGCCCCGTCGGTGGCCCGGCCGGTGGCCAGGAACGCGGGCATGAAGCCGGGGGCGGTCACCGCGGCCTCGTCGAGGTCGCCGTCGACGGTGACGCGGACCCAGCCCGGCGCGCCCTTGTGCCCGGCGGCCCAGGTGGCGGTGGTGCGGAGCCGCCCGTCGCCGGTGGGGCCGTCGTGGGTGTACCGGCCGCAGCGGTCGTTGTCGGCGAGGGCGGTGCGGGTGCGGCCCTTGGCATGCTCGAACGCCGGGCCGCCGTCGTCCTCGACACCGGCCCAGGCGGCGAAGCACCGCCGCAGCCGGGGCCCCAGCCGGGGCCCTCCGTCCCGGAGCAAAGCTTGGTAGAACTGCGTCACGGCGCCTCCAACGGTCCAGCTCACGGCCACGTTGAGGCAACATGCTACTTGAAGTTCACCTTGGCGTCGTCCTCCAAATCCAATAGGGACGGTTGCGTTCGCACGGCGGGAATGCGGGCGCGAACGCCTCCGGCCCGCACCGGTGCCGGTGCGGGCCGGAGGCGTTGCGGCTCAGGCGGTCTCGGGGGCCGGCGCTTCCACGCGTGCGGGCGCCTCGGCCCCGGCGTCCACGGGCTCGGGGCTGCCGGCCTTGTCGAGGACGGGCGCGCCGACGTCGCGCTCGGCGAGGTGGCGGCGCACCGAGTAGGCGACGGCCGCGATCCAGACGACGGCGATGGCGATGTAGACGGCGAGCGCGATCCCGGCGGGAGCGGCGATCCAGTCGCTGCGCAGCAGCGTGCGGGTGTTGGTCAGGACGATGACGCCGCCGACGGCCGAGCCGAGCACGCGCGGCGGGATGTGGCGGACCAGCCAGGCCGCGATCGGCGCGGCGATGAGGCCGCCGACCAGGAGCACGCCGACCCACGCGAAGTCGATCCCCGAGCTGCCGATGCCGATGATGAAGCCGGCCGAGGCGGCGAGCGCGACCAGGAACTCGGAGGTGTCGATGGAGCCGATGACCTTGCGGGGCTCGATGCGGCCGCTGGCGAGCAGGGCGGGCGTGCCGACCGGGCCCCAGCCGCCGCCGCCGGTGGCGTCGAGGAAGCCGCCGACGAGGCCGAGTGGGGTCAGGAACCGCTTGCGCAGGGGCTTGCCGAGGTTCTTGCGGTCGAGGCCGCGCACGGTGAAGCGGATGAGCAGGTACAGGCCGAGGGAGAGCAGGATGAGCGACATGACCGGGGCGGCGACCTCGGTGGAGAGCCGCGACAGGACGGTGGCGCCCGCGAAGGCGCCGACGGCGCCGGGGATGCCGATCTTGAGGACGACCTTCCAGTCGACGTTGCCGAAGCGCCAGTGCGAGGCGCCGGAGGCGAGGGTCGTGCCGATCTCGGCGAGGTGGACGGTGGCCGAGGCGGCGGCGGGGTTGGCGCCGATGGCGAGGAGCAGCGTCGTCGAGGTGACGCCGTAGGCCATGCCGAGGCTGCCGTCCACGAGCTGGGCGGCGAGGCCGACGAGGCCGAGCAGGACGAGGGTGCGCACTGGAGGAGCCTTCCGATGGAACCGATTCTCTACTAAATCTATGGGAAATATAGATTGCATGGCGGGCGAGCGTCAACCGCCGTTCCCGCCAGGCGGGAACGCCGCGTCAGGACACCCCGCGCACCCGCCTGGACCAGGGTTTGCGGGCGTTTCCCGGCGAACGCGCACGAAGGCGGACACAATCGGGCGAGACGCCGCCGACGGCGGCCCGCAGAGAGGAAGACGCATGAGCAAACTCATCGCCGTGGCCTATCCGGACGTGTCCACTGCGCAGACGGTCCTCGGCAAACTCGCCGACATGCAGAAGCGCGAGCTCATCAAGCTCGACGACGCGGTCGTGGTCGAGCGGCGCGACGACGGGAAGGTCAAACTCCACCAGTCGACCTCGCTGGTCGGCGTCAGCGCCACCGGCGGTGCGCTGTGGGGCGGGCTCATCGGCCTGCTGTTCCTCGCGCCGCTGCTCGGCATGGCCGTGGGCGCGGCCGCGGGGGCCGCGGGCGGGGCCATGTCCGACATCGGCGTGGACGACTCGTTCATGAAGGACCTCGGCAAGGAGCTCAACCCGGGCTCGGCCGCGCTGGTGCTCCTCGTTCGCTCCATGACCGAGGACAAGGTCATCGAGGAACTCCACGGCCAGTACCAGGGCAAGCTCCTCCAGACGAACCTCTCGTCCGAGGAGGAGGGCCGCCTGCGCGACCTCATCGACGCCGCCCAGGCGCGCGCCTGATCGAACCGGCGAGCACGGAGCGGACGGGAGCGGCCCCCGTCCGCTTTCGCCGTTTCCGGGGCCGTTTTCGCTGTTCACGACGCGCATTCACGATGGGCCGCTTACGCTCTCCCCGTGAGCAGGACCAGTCGCGCCGGCGCGGAGATGCAGGGCTACTTCAGGTCCTATGTGCCTCCCCAGAACATCTGGAGCCGCCTGGCCGCCGGGCAGCCCGGCTCGGTCCTGATCCTGCGCCTCATGCCCTACCTCCTCATCGCGGTGACCTTCCCGATCGCGTTCCTCGACGACACCGCCGCCGACTACGCCGACTTCACCGTGGTGCTCCTGCCCGCGTTCACCGCCCTGGTCAACGGCCCCATTGCGACCATGGGCTCGACGCTCCTCGTCGTCGCCGTCGTCAGCGCCGGGCAGGACGCCCTGGGACTGCTCCCCTACCCCGAGTCGAGCTGGTCGGACGTGCCGCCGGTCGCCCTGGTCGGCATCCTGTGCACCGCGCTCGCCTGGGTCCGCAACCGCATGGCAGTGCGCCTGCTCGAGATGACCCTCGTGGCCGAGGCCGTGCAGACCGCGATCCTCCCGGAACTGCCCTCGCATGTGGGCGGCGCACGCGTCGCCGTCGCCTACCGGACCCACAAGGGCAGCCCGGGACTCGTCGGCGGCGACTTCTACGAGGTGCAGGCGACCGACCTCGGCATCCGCGCGGTCGTGGGCGACGTCCAGGGCCACGGCCTCACCACAGTCCACCTCACCGAAGCGCTCCTGGGCACCTTCCGGGAGCGCTCGCTCGACGACCCCGACCTCCACACCCTCGCCGCGCGCATGGAGCGCCGCGTCCGCATGCACAACCGCGGACGCGGCGAGTGGGAGCAGTCCTTCGCCACCGCGGCGCTCGTGGAGATCACGCCCCGGTTCGACACCATCAGGGTCGTCCTGTGCGGCCACCCCGCCCCGCTCCTGGTGCGCGGCTCGGCCCAGCCGCTGTCGGCGCGGCCCATGCCGCCGCTCGGCCTGGCCGACTTCGCCCTGCAGCGCACCCAGATCCGCGAGGCCACGCTCATGCCCGGCGACCTGGTCGTGATGTACTCCGACGGGCTCATCGAGGGCCGCAACGCCGCCGGGGAGACCTTCCCGGTGATCGAGCGGATCAACGCGCACGTCGCCTCCGGCATCCGCGACCCCGACCGCCTCCACCGCAAACTCAAGGCCGACTTCCAGGGCGGCGGCTACGAGCGCACGGACGACCTCACGGTCCTCATCATCCAGTCCCCCGGTGCAACCTCGCGGTAGGTCCTTCGCGTTAGGCAGGGAGGGAACCCCGCAACGACCGAAGGACACCGCATGCCACGCACCTCCCGGCCTCTCGCGCTCATCGCCGCCGTCCTCGCACTGGCGGCGTCCGGGTGCGGCGCCGGCGGCGACAGCGGTGACGAGGCCGCTGCGGCGACCTCCACCGCGTGCGACGACCACGGCATCCAGATGTCGCTCACCCCGACCGGCGAGGTCGGCGACCGCACGTTCATGGCGATCGGCCTCGTCAACTGCGGCGAGGCCCCGCTGCTGCTCGACAGCATGCCGCAGGTCGGCGTCTTCGGCGGGAACGTCGTCGCGCCGCGCGACCACAATGCCCCCGAATCCGTCACCGTCGACCCGGGGCAGGGCGCGATCGCGCCGCTCTCCTGGGAGGCGCCGACGCACACCGGCGAAGTGCTCGAGGTGGACCGCTTCCTCATCAACGCCCTGCCGGTGTACGCCGGGTACGAGTTGGACCTCGCCGAACCGATCGAGCTCGACGCCGAGCACGTGCTCGACCTCGGCGCCTGGCAGCTCACCGGCGTGCCGGCGGCCGAGGTCGAACCGGTGGAGCCGGCCACCGACCGGCCCGAGGAGCCCCAGTGCCCCGAAGGCGGCTTCCACGTCACCGTCACGCAGGGCAGCGCCGCGATGGGCTTGCGCACCAGCGGCATCGAACTCGTCAACTGCGGCACCGAGGACATCGCGATCAACGGCTACCCGGTCATCGAGATCCCCGGCGTCGAGGTCGCGGTCCGGCAGGGCTCGGACACGCTCCAGGACCCCGGGCCCACGGCCATCACCCTCGCCCCCGGCGAGTCGGTGAGCGCGGGCATGCTGTGGCGCAACCTGGTCGAGGCCGGCGACGTGGTGAACGCGACCGAGATCAACGTCGGCTACGCGGCAGGCTCACCGCTGGAGACCGTCACCCCCGAGGCCTCGATCGACCTGGGGACCACGCGGGAGATCGAGGTCACCGCCTGGCGCCTGTCGGACTAGCGGCCGCGCAGAGAGCTCCCTGACCCGGCGGGGATTCCGGCGACTCGCCTCCGGTTCGCTTGCACGACAACGGCGGCGGCGCATCAGCGCCGCCGCCGTTCATTCGCTTCGAGGAGCGCTAGTGGCCGCCTTCTTCAGGGTGCGGTTCGAAGTACGAGCGGGACGGGGCCGTCTCCGGGACGCCGACCGGCAGGTCCACGGTGACCGCCTCGCCGTTCGAGAAGACGAACGTGACCTCGACGGTCTGCCCCATGGTCAGCTTCTCCTTCAGCCCGTCCAGGAGCAGGAAGGATCCCCTGGTGGGAGCCAGGCGCACGAACGAGTCGGGGGCGATCTCGATCGTGAAGTCGCGCTCGCCCTCCAGTGCCGGAGCGGCCGCCTCGCCCTCGGGAGACGCGGAGCCGTCGGCGGTCGGCGAGGCGTCCTCGCCCTCCGGCGTCGCAGTGGCATCGGCTGAAGGCGTCGCGGACGCATCGGCATCGGGCGTCGCCGACTCGTCCGGGCCGGGCGTCGGCTCGTCTTCGGCAGGCGCCTCGGCGACGTCGACCGCCAGGACGACGGCCTCGGCGTCCGGGCTCGTCACCGCCTCCAGGACCACCGGCTCGTCGCCCTGGTTGTCGATCCAGATCCGCAGCGGGGCCTGCCCGCCGGCCGGGTAGAAGCCCCGCTCGCCGAATTCGACCTGCATGTCGCGCATGGCCACGGTCCCGGCGTTCACGTCGACCCCCGAAATCGCCGGCGCCATCTCGCTGGTCTGGGCGGTCCGGTTCGCCCCGCAACCGGTCACTGCCAGTGCCACTACCGCCAGGGCCGCGGCCCAGCGGACCCCGGCCGCCCCCGCGCTCGCTTCTCGTCTCTCCACAAGCGCCACCTTAAGGGCGCGAGAGCGCCGCACCCGGCCGCGACATACCGGGCAGCCCACTCGCACTTCCCCACCGCACCCCAGGTGCCACGTGACATATCACATGCCACATGGCACCACCGCGACGATCGCGGCGCTCATTCCGGCCGGCGGCGGCTCACCGCCCGGTGGTCGAGCGCGGCGAGGACGCGGTCGACCAGGGCCGGGTCGTGCCCGGGCGAGGACCGCAGTTGCAGGACCCGCGCGGTGGCGGCGGACAGCATTTCGCCTTCGATGCGCTGCAACGTGTCGAAGCGCTCGGCGAGCCGCTCGGTCTCGGGGTCCTCGCGATCCTCGACCATCGCGGTGACCTGCGCGGCCCGGTGGTCGAAGCGCCGCTCCATCGCCGCCGCGACCTCGTCGTCCACATCGGTCTCGCGGCGCAGCTCCCGCAGCCGCTCCGAGGCCGCCTCGCCCGCCTCCCGCATGAGCGACCGCAGCGCGGCGCTCTCCTTCTCCTCGTCGGCGCGCACGCCGAGGAACGCGATCAGGCCCGGCAGGGTCAGTCCCTGCGCGACCAGCGTGGCGAGCACGACCACCACGGACAGGAACTGGATCTGCTCGCGGCCGGGGAACGGCGAACCGTCCGCGGTGTACTGCGGGATCGCCAGCGCGGTCACCACCGTCACGACCCCGCGCATCCCGGCCCAGGCGGTGACCACCGCCAAGCGCGGCTGGTTCCCCAGGCTCGTCCAGCCGATCCCCTTGCGGCCCAGGATGATCGCCATCGCGAGCCAGAGGGCGCGGACGGCGATCACCGCTCCCGCCACGGCCAGGGCCTTCCACAGCAGGTCGGCCACGCCGGGGCCGATGGCATCGATGATGTCGATGAGCTCCATGCCGACCAGGCCGAAGGTGAGGGCGATGAGGCCGGTCTCCAGGACCTCCCACACCGAGCCCTGGACGAGCCGGCCTTCGAAGTCCTCCGGGTCGTTGGACCGGGCGACCAGGTAGAACGCGGCGCAGATGACGGCCAGGACGCCGGAGGCCTTCACGGCGTCGGCGAGCAGGTAGGCGATGTAGGGGGCGGTGAGGCCGAGGGCGGTGCGGACCCGGCTGTCGTCCACGAGGGAGCCGAGCTTGACGAGGCACCAGCCGACGCCGAGGCCGATCACGGCGGCGGCGACCGCCGAGTAGGCGAACAGGCCGGCCGTCCACAGTGCCGACACTGAGCCGGTGACGACGCCGATGACGGCGACGTTGTAGAGGGTGAGGGCGGTGACGTCGTTGAACAGGCCTTCGCCTTCAAGGATGACGACGAGGCGGCGGGGCAGGCCGAGCCGGTCGGCGACGGCGGTGACGGCCGCGGCGTCCGGCGGGGCGCAGATCGCGCCGAGGACGACGGCCGCGCCGACCGGCAGGACCGGACTGATGGCGGCGGCCAGTGCCGCGACCGCCGCGGTCGTGATGAACACGAGGAGGACCGCGAGGAAGAGGATGGGCCGCCAGTTCGCGGCGAAGTGCCGCCATGAGGATTTGCGGGCGGCGGCCCACAGGATCGGCGGCAGCAGGACCGGCAGCAGGTGCTCGGGGTCGAGGTCGAGCGCGGGCACGCCGGGGACGAGGCCGAGGGCGAGCCCGTAGAGGCAGATGAGGACCGGGGCGGGGACGCGCATCCATTCGGCGGCGGCCGTCAGGAGGAGCCCGCCGACGGCGAGCGCGAACAGGATCGCGACCAGTGCCATGCCACCTCCGACGCAGGGGACCTCGATGCCCGGGCACACCCTACGCCCGCCCGGTCAGGATCGGGCGCAGTCGGCCATGGCGGGACCGGTTTGCGGCTATCGTGCCCGTTATGGCCACTGTCGACACTCCGGAGCTCGCGGACGCCGCCGAACCGGCGCCGCCTGTGCTGGGCAAGTCCCGGCGCAACCTCGTGTTCGCCACGATCATGCTCGGCATGCTCATGGCCGCGCTGGACCAGACGATCGTCTCCACGGCCCTGCCGACGATCGTGGCCGACCTCGGCAGCCCCGGCCACATGGCCTGGGTGGTGACGTCCTACCTGCTCGCCGAGGCGATCGCCGCGGCCGTGGTCGGCAAGTTCGGCGACATGTTCGGACGCAAGGCGGTCTTCCAGCTCAGCGCGGTCGTGTTCGTGGGCGGCTCGGCGCTGGCGGGGTTCAGCAACGACATGCTGTTCCTGATCATGTCGCGCGCGGTCCAGGGCCTGGGTGCGGGCGGGCTGATGGTGACGGCGATGGCGCTCATCGCCGACGTCATCCCGCTGCGCGACCGCGGCAAGTACCAGGGCGCGATGGGCGCCGTGTTCGGCGTGACCACAGTGCTCGGTCCGACCCTCGGCGGCCTCTTCACCGACCACCTGTCGTGGCGGTGGTGCTTCTACGTGAACCTGCCGATCGCGGTGGTCATGATCGCGATGGCGGCCGCCACCATCCCGCGCGTCCGGTCGGTGGTGAAGCCCGTGATCGACTACCTGGGGCTGATCCTCGTCGCGGCCGGCACGACGCTGCTGATCCTGGCACTGGAGTGGGGCGGCGACGAGTACGCGTGGGACTCGGCGGTGATCCTGGGGATGTTCGCGGGCGCGGCGCTGGCGATCGCCCTGTTCATCGCGGTCGAGCGCCGCGCGGCCGAGCCGATCCTTCCCATGGCGCTCTTCGCGAACCCGGTGTTCACCGTCAGCTCGATCCTGAGCTTCATCGTGGGCTTCGCGATGCTCGGGGCGATGACCTTCCTGCCGACGTACCTGCAGTACGTGGACGGCACCTCGGCCACCGTCTCCGGGTACCGGACGCTGCCGATGGTCGCGGGCATGATGGCCATGTCGATCCTCTCGGGGTCGGTGGTGAGCAAGACCGGCAAATACAAGCGGTTCCCCATCCTCGGCACGTTCATCATGGGCATCGGCATCTACCTCATGTCCACCATGGGCCCCGAAACGAGCGTGTGGCTGGAGTCGCTGTACATGCTCGTGTTCGGCAGCGGCCTCGGCCTGGCGATGCAGGTGCTCACGATCGCGGTGCAGAACACCGTCCCGTACGCGCAGATGGGCGCGGCCACGTCAGGTGTGACGTTCTTCCGCACGGTCGGATCGACGTTCGGGACCGCGATCTTCGGGACCCTCTTCACCAACCACAGCACGCCGCTGCTGGCGGCGGCTTATGCGGAGTCGGGGGTCGACCCGGCCGTCGCGGCGAGCCCGGCCGCGCTGCACGAGCTGCCCGACGCGGTGATCGCACCGATCATCCAGGCCTACGCGGACTCGATCGACTTCGTGTTCTTCTGGACGGTGCCGGTGGCGGCGATCGGGTTCATCGTCGCGTGGTTCCTCGTCGAGCGGCCCCTGCACGACGCGACGCGCGGACGCGCGGCCGACATGGGCGAGGGCTTCGGCGCCCCGGACCCGGCGCCGTCGGAGGAGCGGCTGGCGCGCATGATCGCCGACGTCATGCAGCGCGAGCGCGCGACGGTCTTCACCGAGGTGTACAAGGCGACCGACAGCCTCCTCGACCGGGCGGACGCATGGGCGATGCGCCAGGTCTACGTACTCGAACGGGCCGGAGAGGGCGCCACGGTCCGCAAGATCGCCGCCGCCCACCGGGTGCCGCCGGAGGTGCTCATGCCGGTGTTCACGCAGGCGGTCCGCTCCGGACTCCTGGCCGTCGACAAGGGACGGCTGCACCTGACGCCGCTGGGCCGGGCCGAGTTCGAGCGCTTCATCGCCGTCTGGCGGCGCTGGCTCGATGCGCAGCTCGACGACTGGGACCTCACCGACCCCGAGGACCGGAGGGTGTTCGACAAGGCCGTCACCCGCATCGCCCGCGGGATCGCCACTGAGGAGTCCCAGGCATGGAGCGCCCCGACGGCCGCCCGCTCCTGAGGGACCTGCGCACGGCTCCTCGCCGGCGGCTGCTCCGCAATGTCGTACCCCTATGCCAGGGTTAATGCCGGGGGCCCGGAACACGGCCTTCAGTGCCTCTGCCGGTGCCCGAAGAACGCAATCCGAGCATCATTCGCGCCCCGATGAGCGATCCGTTCCTCATTCGTTGCGGCCGCACCACGCGAACCGCACCTGATCCATCGTGCGTCGCGGTGCCGAGGAGTCCCGGACCTCACCGGCTCGGCGCGGGTTCGAGGACGCCGTCGACGCGGCGCTGGAGGCCCAGCGGGTTGTCGTCGTGGAGCGCCTCGGGCAGCAGTTGCTCCGGCGTCGACTGGTAGGCGACGGGCCGCACGAACCGCGCGATCGCGCCCGTCCCGACCGAGGTGTACCGGGCGTTCGTCGTCGCGGGCCACGGGCCGCCGTGGTGCTGCGCGTGGGTCACCGCCACACCGGTCGGCCAGCCGTTCACGATGACGCGGCCCGAGCGCTCGGCCAGCAGCGGCAGTGCCACCTGCGCGACAGGGTCCGCGGAAGTCGCGAGCTGCACCGTCGCGGTCAGGCCGCCCGGCAGCTGCGGCAGGACCCGCTCGAGCTCGGCCGTGTCCGCGTAGGTGAGCACCAGCGCGGTCGGGCCGAAGCACTCGTGCAGCAGCGCGTCGTCGCCGTCGATCGCCGCCGCGGGGGCCGTGACGAGGCCCGGCGTCACCGCGAAGCCGCCCTCGGCGGTCGACGGCTCGACAGCGAAGCGCGCCTGCGGATGCGACGCCAACCGGGCCGCTTCCGCCGCGTAGGCCTCCTGGATGCGGCCGTTCAGCATCGGGTGGACCTCCTTGGCGCGCACGGCGACTGCGAGCGCCTCGTCCAGGCCGTGGCCGGCGGGCAGGAAGAGCAGGCCCGGCTTCGTGCAGAACTGGCCCGCGCCGAGGGTCATCGACGCGACGAACTCCTCCACCAGGCCAGGGCCGCGCTGCGCGACGGCCTCGGGCGTGACGACGACCGGGTTGAGGCTGCCGAGCTCGCCGTAGAACGGGATCGGCTCGGGCCGGCCCGCGGCCTCGTCCGCCAGCGCGCGGCCGCCCGCGATCGAGCCGGTGAAGGCCCCGGCCTTGATGTTCGGGTCGCGGATGAGGTCGAGCCCGGCCTGGAAGCCGCTGACGACGGCGAACGCGCGCGGGTCGGCGCCGTGCCGCTCGAGCGCTGCGGTGATGACCGTGCCGAGCAGGACGGCGGTGGCGGGCTGGGAGGCGTGGGCCTTGGCGACGACCGGGCAGCCGGCCACGAAGGCGGCGGCGGTGTCGGTTCCGGCGACGCCGAAGGCGAGCGGGAAGTTTGAAGCGGCGTACACGGCGACGGGGCCGAGCGGGGTGTTCCAACGGCGCAGGTCCGGGCGGGGCGGAGTCGCGCGCGGGGCGGCGTGGTCGATCACGACGTCGAGGACGCCGCCGTGCTCGGCGTAGGCGGCGTACTGCTCGAACTGGCCGGTGGTGCGGGCGAGTTCGCCGCGGAGGCGGGTCTCGCCGAGGCCGGACTCGGCGTCGGCGAGGGCGACGATGGCGTCCTCGTGCGCGGTGAGCGCGGCGGCGACGGCGCGCATGATCGCGCCGCGTTCGGCGGGGCGCATCGCGGCGAGGCCGGGTGCGGCGGCGCGGGCGGCGGCCGCGATCCGGGCGACCTCTTCGGGCGTGGTCCGGGCGATCGGGTCGCCGAATGCTTCGCCGGTGGTCGGGTTGACGCTGCGCAGTGTGTCGGCCATGGGTGGGTGCGTCCGTTCGGTCGTTTGGTGCGGCGGCGCCCACGGGGCGCGGCCTCCAGTATGGGAAGGCGGGTCTTCGGTCTTCGGTCGGCGTCCGGAGGCTCGGGCATCGGGTGTTCGCGCGCTGGTCCGCGCTTTGTCACTCCCCGTTGCCCGCGGGCCCCTCGACCCGATTATAGTATGTGACATATTACTGATGCTGATCGGTGAGCGGCCGCTACCGCCGCTCACCGCTGTCGGACCGCGCCGAGCGGGTGCGGCAGTACCATGTCACACGTCATCGAGATTGGAAGCCCCATGTCGGCACTCGAATCGCGCCCCTGGCGCGGCGTCTTCGTCGCCACCGCCCTGCCGTTCAACGACGACGGGTCGGTCGACTTCGCAGCCTTCGGCGAGCACTGCGCCTGGCTGGTGGCGAACGGGTGCGACGGCGTCACCCCCAACGGCTCCCTCGGGGAGTATCAGACCCTCACCGAGACCGAACGCGCAAAAGTCGTCACCACCGCCGTCGCGGCGGTCGGCGGGCAGCGGGTCATGCCCGGCATCGCCGCCTACGGCGCCGCCGAGGCCCGCCGCTGGGCCGAGCAGGCGCGCGACGCCGGGTGCGGGGCGGTCATGCTCCTGCCGCCCAACGCCTACCGGGCCGACGAGCGGTCGGTGATCGCCCACTACGAGGAGGTCGCCAAGGCAGGGGTGCCGATCGTGGCCTACAACAACCCGATCGACACCAAGGTCGACCTCACCCCCGAACTCCTGGCGAAGCTCCACGCCGAAGGCCTCATCCAGGCCGTCAAGGAGTTCTCCGGCGACGTCCGCCGCGCCTACCGCATCACCGAGCTCGCCCCCGGACTCGACCTGCTCGTGGGCGCCGACGACGTGCTGCTCGAACTGGCCGTCGCGGGCGCCGTCGGCTGGGTCTCCGGGTACCCCAACGCCCTCCCGAAATCCACCGTGGAGCTGTACCGGGCGGCCGTCGCGGGCGACCTCGAGACCGCCCTGCCGCTGTACCGGCAGTTGCACCCGCTCCTGCGCTGGGACTCCAAGGTCGAGTTCGTGCAGGCCATCAAGCTCTCGATGGACCTCGTCGGCCGCAAGGGCGGCCGGTGCCGCCTCCCCCGCGTACCGCTCCTGGCCGAGCAGGCCGCCGAGATCCGCACCGCCACCGAGCAGGCCCTCGCGGCCGGGCTCGCCTAGGAGGAGGACCGATGCGCAGCAGGCTCGTGCTCCAGACCGTCGAATCGCACACCGAGGGGATGCCCACGCGGGTCGTCACCGGCGGCGTCGCCCCGATCCCGGGGGCGACGATGATGGAGCGGCGCAACCACTTCCGCGAGCACAACGACCACATCCGCGAGCTGCTGATGAACGAGCCGCGCGGACACGCGTCCATGAGCGGGGCGATCCTCCAGCCGCCGACGCGGCCCGACGCCGACTGGGGCGTGCTGTTCATCGAGGTCTCCGGCTACCTCCCGATGTGCGGGCACGGCACGATCGGGGTGGCGACGGTGCTGGTCGAGACCGGCATGGTGCCGGTGACCGAGCCGGTGACGACGGTCCGCCTCGACACCCCCGCGGGCCTGGTCACCGTGGAGGTGCAGGTCGAGGACGGGTCGGCGAAGGCCGTCACGCTGGTGAACGTCCCGGCGTTCACGGTCGGGCTCGATCGCACCGTGAGCCTCAAGGACGGCCGCGAGATCCGCTACGACCTCGCGTTCGGCGGCAACTTCTACGCGTTCGTCGATCTCGACGACCTCGGTCTGCCCTTCGACCGGGCCGCCAAGAACGAGCTCATCGCCGCCGGGCTCGACATCATGGCGGCCGTGAACGCCGAAGCAGAGCCGGTGCACCCGCTCGAGCCCTCCATCCGGGGGCTCCACCACGTCTACCTGACCGCGCCCGGCTCGGACGCGAAGCACTCGCGGCACGCCATGGCGATCCACCCGGGCTGGTTCGACCGCTCCCCTTGCGGCACGGGCACTTCCGCGCGCATGGCTCAGCTCCACGCCCGCGGCCTGCTCGGTCTCGGCCAGGATTTCGTCAACGAGTCGTTCATCGGGTCGCGCTTCACCGGGCGCCTGGTCGGCGAGACGGAGGTCGCCGGCATCCCGGCTGTCGTCCCGTCCGTCACGGGCCGGGCGTGGATAACCGGTACCGCCCAGTACACCCTCGACCCCGACGACCCCTTCCCCAGCGGTTTCATCCTCTGAGCCCTCCCGCATACTGTGACGCGCCACGTGTGACATACCACTGAGGAGGTCCTGATGCCAGCTCGAGCCGGAGCCGCGCCAGCCGTCGCGATGTCCCTGCCCGAGATGGGCGGGCGCCGCGCGAGCTACCGGGAGCGCATAGGCGAGGCCCTCCGGGCCGCCGTCATCACCGGGGAGCTCGCCCCGGGCAAGGTCTACTCGGTGCCCGTCCTGGCCGAGCAGTTCGGCGTCTCCGCCACTCCGGTGCGGGAGGCGATGCTCGACCTCGTCAAAGAGGAACTGGTCGAACCCGTGCCCAACAAGGGGTTCCGGGTCAAGGTCGTCTCCGAGGCGCAGCTCGACGAGTACACGAAGCTGCGCGAACTCATCGAGATCCCCACGACCGCGGCGCTCGCGACGACCGCGGACCTCGCCGACATCGAGGCGCTGCGCCCGCTGGCCCAGGCCATCATCGACGCCGCCGCCGAAGAGGACCTCATCGCCTACGTCGAGGCCGACATGCGGTTCCACCTGGAGATGCTCGCGCTCTCGGGCAACAGCACCCTCGTCGAGACCGTCCGCAACCTGCGCCAGCGCTCGCGCCTGTACGGCCTGACCGCGCTCATGGAGCTGGGCGAGCTCGAGGAGTCGGCCGGAGAGCACATGGAGATCCTGCACGGGCTCCTCACCCGCGACCCCGAGTACGTGCGGCAGGTGATGGAGCTGCACCTCAGCCACGTCAGGGGCTCGTGGGCCCAGCCTTCCTGACCTGGACGCCGAGCGGCCGCGGGCGAGACGCCCGCGGCCGCTTCGCACTCCTTCGATCCGGGATCAGTGGTCGTCCCAGTGCCCGGCGTGGGCGGCGTGGCGGTGGCCGTCGTGCGCGTAGTCGGTGTGGTCGCCGTGGGCGACCGCGAGGTGCCCGCAGTCCTCGCCGTGCTGGTGGGCGTGGCCGTCGTGGACGTGGTGGCCCTGCGGTTCGCATTCGTCGACGTGTTCGCCGTGGATCTTGTGCATGTGCCCGTCGTGGGCGTAGTCGGTGTGGTCGCCGTGCGGGACCGCGGTGTGGCCGCAGTCCTTGCCGTGGTCGTGCGTGTGCGCGGCGTGCTCCGTGTGCGCGGCCATGTCGCCGGCCTCCTCAGTGTGTCCCCGTTGCGAGCCTGCGCGACGGCGCGGCTCGTCCTCACCGTATCGTCCCCGCCTGTCCCTTTGGAGGACTTTTCACGATCCGCGGGGACGGGTTCGCGACACGCGCGCCAGCGCCGTTTCAGCGGCGTTCGGCGTCGCGGATCGCCACGGCGGCGTTGATGAGGCCGATGTGGCTGAAGGCCTGCGGGAAGTTGCCGAGCATCGCACCTGAGGCCGTGTCGACCTCTTCGGACATGAGGCCGAGGTCGTTCGCGCAGGCCGCGGCCACGGCGAAGGCGTCGCGGGCGGGCCCGGGCCGGCCGGTGAGGGCGAGCGCCTGGGCAAGCCAGAACGTACACATCACGAACGACCCTTCCGCTCCCTCGAACCCGTCGGTGCCCGACTCGTAGCGGCGCACCAGGCCTCGCGGGTCGCGCAGGCGCGCCGCGATGACGTCCACCGTCGACACGAGCCGCGGGTCGTCCCCGGGGAGGAAGCCGACGGCGGGCATGCTGAGGACGGCCGCGTCCAGGTCGTCGCCGTCGAAGGCAGCGCAGAACGCCCCGATGCCGGGGTTCCAGCCGCGCGTCTCGATGGCCTCGCGCACGCGGTCGCGTTCGGCCTCCCAGCGCGGCGCGGCGTCGCCTTCGATGTCGAGCAGGCGCGCGTACTTGACGGCCCGGTCGAGCGCGACCCAGCACATGAGCTTGGAGTAGGTGTAGTGCCGGGGCAGGCCGCGCGATTCCCAGATGCCCTGGTCGGGCTGCTCCCACTGGTCGGCGGCGGCGTCGGCGACGCCCGCAAGGAAGTGGCGCGCGGTGTCGTCGAGGCGGCGGAGGTGGCCGCGCAGGTGCCAGGCGGCGTCGAGCAGCTCGCCGTAGACGTCGAGTTGCGGCTGGAGCCAGGCGGCGTTGCCGACACGGACGGGACGTGAAGCGCGCCAGCCGGAGAGGTGGCCGAGTTCCCGTTCGGACAGGTCGTGCTCGCCGCCGATGCCGAACATGATCTGCAGCGGCGTCTCGGGTTTGTAGCGGGCGGCGGCGTGCGTCATGAACTCGAAGAACTCGACGGCCTCGCCGTGGCACCCGGCGGCGGCGAGCGCCTGCACCGTGAAGCTGGCGTCGCGCACCCACGCGTACCGGTAGTCCCAGTTGCGGCCCGCGCCGACGGCCTCGGGCAGCGAGGTGGTGGGTGCGGCGACGATGGCGCCGGTGGGCTGGTAGCGGAGTGCTTCGAGGACGAGGATCGAGCGGGTGACGAGGTGTGGCAGGGGGCCTTCCCAGGGCGGGTGGGCGTCGCTCCAGTCCTGCCAGCCCTGCACGGTCTCGGCGAGGGCGGCGTCGACCGCCTCGGGCGTCCAGGTGGCGGGCGGGTCGTCGGCGAGGCCGGTGGTCTGGGCGGCGAAGCGCAGGCGGTCGCCCGCGCGGAGGCGGAGGCGGGCGGTGGCGCCCTGGTGTCCGAAGGCGAGGTCGGCGGGGCTGGTGAGGACGGTGCGGACGGGCCCGCCGGTGGCGAGCACCCCGCCGGGGACCGCGGTGAGGATGGGGGTGACGAGCCCGTATTCGGGCCTGGGACGGAAGGCGAAGTCGAGGTCCATCTCGCCTGCGGTGCATTCGAGGACGCGGAGGGTCGCGATCGGTGCGTGGGCCGCGAGCAGGAGGCGCTCGTCAGCGTCGTCGTCCACGGCGTTCGTTTGGGCGGCATTGCCGGCGGTGTCGGCGGGGCCGAGCGCGAGTGCGTCGGTGAGGTGCACGGTGCCGGTGTCGGTGGTGAAGACGGTGCGGAGGACGAAGGTGTCGCCCACATAGGAGCGTTCGGTGTGGAACGGGGCGGCGGGCCGGATCGACCAGTGCCCGGCTTCAGGGTCGAGGAGGCGGCCGAAGACGGCGGGGCTGTCGAACCGGGGGCGGCACAGCCAGTCGATGGAACCGTCGGCGGAGACCAGTGCGGCGGCATGGCGGTCGGAGAGGAGCGCGTAGTCCTCAATGGGGCGACCGGTCCCTGAAGCGGCGTCCGCTGTGGTGGTGTCGTCGTGCATGGCGCGGCTCCTCGTCTCCGGCACTGGCGGTGCGATGGTCCGAAAACGGGAGCACCGGCGACCATGTTTCCATGATCCGCGGCGGAATATGTGACATACCACCTCTCCGGCGCTGGGGTCGAGACAGGTGAAACGGGATCCGGTTTTGTGATGCGGAGCAAGTCCGGGACCTCGAGAAATGAATACGGTTTTCATTTGTATATGGTTCGGGACGCACCGTCCGCACCTCCCCGCTGGAGTCCTCCCTTGCCTGTCTCCCGTCGTTCGCTCCTCGCAGCCGCCTCCACCGTGCCCGTCCTCGGCCTGGCCGCCTGCTTCGCCGAAGGCTCCGAGGGGGCCGACGCCTCCGGCCGCATCAGGGTCGCCCACATGCAGCCGCCCCGCTCCGGGCTCTCGCCGCTGTCCGACGACGCCTTCAAACTCTCCCGCTGGGCCACCGCCGAGACCCTCGTCGTCCTCGACGCCGACGGGAACGCGCTGCCGTGGCTCGCCACCGATTGGACGCAGGACGGCGCCACCTGGACCTTCACCCTCCGTGAGGACGTCGCGTTTCACGACGGCACGCCCCTGACCGCCGAAGCCGTCGCCAACGCCCTCACCGCCGCCGCCCAGGCGGCGCCGAAGCCGCGCATCCTCGACGGCGTCGACCTCACCGTGGCGGTCGCGGGCAACACGGTCGCGATCACCACCGGTGACACCGACCCCCTGCTCCCCCACCGCATGTCCTCACCGCAGCTCGCGATCCTCGCGGCGAAGGCCTACCGCGACGGGATCGTCGACCCGGTCGGCGCGGGCACCGGCGCGTTCGTCCTCATCTCGGTCGACGGCACCTCCTCGGCCACGCTCGACCGCAACGAGGACTGGTGGGGCGGCGAAGTGCTGGCCGCGGGCATCGACGCGTCGTTCGTGCCCGACGGCACCGCACGGGCCGGGAAGCTCCGCGCGGGCGAGGCCGACATCGTCGAGTCCATCCCGGTCTCCCAGGCCGGCCTGCTCGAGCCGGATCAGATCACCGAAGTGCCCATGCCGCGCACCTGCACGCTCTACCTCAACTGCTCCGCCGGGCCGTTCAGCGACCCGGCCATGCGGGCCGCCGTCCGCGAGGCGATCGACGCCGCCACCATCGTGGACGGGGTCTACGACGGCCGCGCCGACCTCGCCGAGGGCCTGCTCGGCCCGGCGATCCCGTGGGCCGCCGAGCGTTCCGGCCGCACCGAGCCCGCCACCGCCACGGACGCGGCCGGGACCGCGATCACGCTCGGCACCTTCACCGACCGCGCCGAGCTGCCCGAGGTCGCCCAGGTCCTCCAGCAGCAGCTCCAAGACGCCGGATTCACCGTGGAGCTCGACATCCGCGAATACGCGAACATCGAGGCCGACGCGCTCGACGGTGCGTTCGACGCGTTCCTGCTCTCGCGCGCCACCGTCCTCGACTCCGGCGACCCGGTCGCGTACATGTTCTCCGACTTCGCCTCCGACGGCTCGTTCAACCTCTCCCAGTTCGCCGACGACGGCGTGGACGCAGCCCTCGACACCGCGTCCGCGACCGTGCCCGGCGACGAACGCCGCGCGGCCGTGCTCGCGGCCGAGACCGCGATCCTCAACGCCGACGCGGCGATCCCGCTCCTGCACGAGCGGGTCATCCAGGGTGACGCGGCAGGCGTGACCGGGTCCATCAAGGACCCCCGCGAACGCGAACTCGTCGGCCCCGAGACCAGCGTGGCGTAGGCGGCGGCATGCGGATCGTCCTCGCCCGGCTGGGCGCCTTGGCAGTGCTGCTCGCCGTCGTGGGCCTGCTGCCGTGGCTCTCGCGCAAGGACCCGGCGCTCACCGTGCTCCGCGCCAGGTCCGCCGAGCAGGAGGCGACCCCGGAGGCGCTCGACGCGATCCGCGCCGACCTCGGACTCGACGCCGGGCCGCTGGCGCTCCTGGGCCGATGGGCCGCGGACCTGCTCCGCGGTGACCTGGGCACCTCCTGGACCTCCGGTTTCCCCGTCGGGCCCGCGGTGGCCTCCGGGCTCGGGACCTCCTTGACGCTCATGGCCGGCGCGTTCGCGGTGGCGCTGCTCGTGGCGGCTGCGCTCTGCGCCAGGACCGTCTGGCAGGGCGCGCGCGGCACGCTCGGCGAAGGCCGCCCCGGCGGCGCGATCGGCGCGGTCCTGGCGGCCAGCCCCGAATTCCTCATCGCCACGGTCGGGCTCATCGTCGTCGGCGTCTGGCTCGGCTGGCTGCCGACCTCGGGTTGGAGCGGGCCCGCGAACCTCGTGCTGCCCGCGGTCGCCATGGGCGTTCCGGGCGGGGCAGTGCTCGGCAGGCTCATCGGCGACGCGCTCCCGGGCGCGTTCGACGAGCGCTGGGTGGCGCTGTGGCGATCGGCGGGCGTCACGCGGGGACGGATCGCGGCCGGCGCACTGCGGCGCGCCCTGCCCGCGGTAATGCCGCAGTTCGGGCTGGTGGTCGTCGGGCTGACCGGCGGGGCCGTGGCGGTCGAGACGATCTTCGCGGTGCCCGGGATCGGCCGGACCGCCCTGGGGGCGGCGAAGTCCCAGGACCTGCCGCTGCTGCAAGGCTCCGTACTTGCGCTCATGTGCCTCGGACTCGCCGCCGGGGCCCTCGGCCATCTGGCCCGGCGCGCCATGCTCGGCTCCGGCCTGCGCGACGCCGCGCTCACCCCGCCCCCGCCGCCGCGCGCGCCTACCGGCCGCCGCCAGTACGCGGTGCCGGCTGCACTCGCTGCCGTCCTGGCATTGACCGTGGCGTGGGGTCTCCTCCGCGATCCGCTCGCCCTGGACGTCACGGCGAAACTGCTGCACCCGTCGTGGGCGCACCCGCTCGGCACGGACGCGCTCGGCCGCGACGTGCTCGCCCGCCTCGGCCACGGCGCGGCCCACACCGTCGGCGCGGCGGTCGCAGTGACCGCGTTCGGATTCGCACTCTCGCTCGCGCTCGGCTTCGCGCCGCGCGTCTCGGCGGGCGTCGCGGACATCGCGAACGCGGTCCCCCCGGTCCTCGCCGGCGTCCTCGTGGCGGCGGCGCTCGGCCCTGGCACCGTGGGCGCGGCGATCGCAGTGGCGCTCGTGTCCTGGCCGACCCTCACCGCACACGCCGCCGCGCTGACGCAGGAGGCCAGGGCCGCTTCATATCTGACCGCGCAGCGGGCGCTCGGCGCGAGCCCGGCCTGGATCACCGTCCGGCACGTCCTGCCGGAAGTGGCCGGGCCCTTGGCGCGGCACGCGGTGCTGCGGCTGCCCGGCATCGCGCTGGCGCTCGCGTCCCTGGGGTTCCTGGGGCTCGGCACGCAGCCGCCGACCCCCGAATGGGGACTCCTGCTGGAGGAGTCCCGCGCCTATGTGGAGGTCGCGCCCGCCGCCGCGCTGGCTCCGGCCGTGGCGATCGCATTCCTTGCGGCGCTGACGGTCTCGGGCGCGAACCTCACGCGCATGCCGCGCCGGAAGGCGGCGTTCGCATGAGCACCCGCTCTCCGGAAACCGCCGCCGTTCACGCCGTTCCCCTCGGCCCTCACTTCGGGAACCGGGGTCCCCGGCCTAGTGGCATGGCACCCGATCGAAACGACCGGCACTGGAGCCCGTGTCCGGCAGTCCGGCGCCGCAGCGTGTCACTCGGAAAGGTGAAGGCCCCGTGAGCGAACCGCTCCTCGATGTCCGTGACCTCCGCGTCGCGATCGGACGGACGGAGGCCGTGCGCGGCATCTCCTTCAGCATCGACCCCGGCGAGATCGTCGCGCTCGTCGGCGCTTCAGGCGCCGGGAAGTCGTTGACCGCCAAGGCGATCCTCGGACTGCTGCCCGCGTCGGCGCACGCGTCGGGCAGCGCGGTGCTCGACGGCACCGAGGTCCTCGGCGCCAGCCAGGCGGTGCTCGGCGGGCTCCGGGGCCGCACCCTCGCCTACGTTCCTCAGGACGCCCTCACGGTGCTGAGTCCGGTCCACCGGGTCGGCGACCAGATCGCGGGGGCCATCGCCTCGGTGCGCGGCATCGGCAGGGACGCCGCGCGCCGGGCCGCAGTGGACGCACTCGACGCCGTCGGCATCCCCGATCCGGCCGCCCGCGCCCGCGACTACCCGCACCAGTTCTCCGGCGGCATGCGCCAGCGCGCCGTCATCGCCCTCGCCACGGCCGCCTCTCCGAAACTCATCGTGGCCGACGAGCCGACCACGGCGCTCGACGTGCGGACCCGGACGCAGATCCTCGACCTCCTGCGGGACCGCTGCGCCGCAACGGGCACCGGCATGCTGGTCATCACCCATGACCTGGCGGTGGTCGACGAGTACGCGGACCGGGTGCTCGCCATCGAGGAGGGCCGGCTGCTCGCCGACGCGAACCGGGAGCGACCGGTGGTCGCACCGCGGGCGCCCTTGCAGGATCCGGCGGCGCTGCTGGAGGTCCGCGATCTGACGGTGGAATATCACATGTCACATGTGCCGCTGCACCACCGGATCGGCAAGGGACGCCGCCAGGGGCAGCGCGCAGTGGACGGCGTGTCCTTCGACATCGCGGCCGGAGAGACACTGGCGCTCATCGGCCCCTCGGGTTCAGGGAAGTCGTCGACCGGCGCCGCGGTCCTGCGGCTCCTGCGGCCCGCGAGCGGCACGGTCCGCTTCGAGGGCCGCGACCTCACCGGGATGGCCGAGCGCGACCTGCGGGCGTTCCGCCCGCGGTTCCAGCCGGTGCTGCAGGACCCGTACGGCTCGCTCAGTCCGCGACTTTCGGCCGCGGAGGCCGTGGCCGAGCCGCTGCGGGTGCAGCGCCGCTGGGACCCCGCGTCGGGTCCGGCGAAGGTGCGGGAGCTCTTCGCGCTCACCGGACTCGGCGAGGAACTCGCCGACCGTCGCCCGCACGAGCTCTCGGGCGGCCAGTGCCAGCGCGTGAACATCGCGCGGGCGCTGGCGAGCGATCCGCGGCTCCTGGTGCTGGACGAGCCGACTTCGGCGCTCGACGCGCCGCTGCGCCGGGAGGTCTTCGATCTGCTCATCGGCTTGCAGGAGCGGCTGGGTGTGAGTTATCTGTTCATCTGCCATGACTTGGAGGCGGTGCGGGGTTTCGCGCATCGCGTGGCGGTGATGGAGCATGGCCGGATCGTCCGATGTGGACCGACGCAGGAGGTCTGCGACGAGTTCGGCGTTCGGGACGGAACGGCGTCAGAGCCGGTCTGAGGCTCGGTGTTCGGGCGGCCGGCCGGGAGGCGGGCCGCCTCCCGACCGGTGCTCACACCGGCTTGCGCTCGGCGCGGCGGTACTGGCGCGGGAGCGGGTGCGGGTCGCCGAGTTCGTGCGCGGCCTGGCGGGGCCAGTACGGGTTGCGCAGGAGCTCGCGGCCGAGCAGGACGGCGTCGGCTTCGCCGTCGACGAGGATCTTCTCGGCCTGCTGCACCTCGGTGATGAGGCCGACGGCGGCCGTCGGCATCCCGGTCTCGCGGCGGATCCGCTCGGCGAACGGCACCTGGTAGCCGGGGCCGGTCTGGATGCGGGCATCCGGGATGTTGCCGCCGGTCGAGACGTCGATCAGGTCGACGCCGTGCTCGTGCAGCAGCGCGGCGAGGCGCACGGTCTGGTCGGCGGTCCAGCCGTCGGGTTCGATCCAGTCGGTCGCCGAGAGCCGGAACAGCACCGGCACCTGCTCCCCCACCGCCGCGCGCACCGCGTCGGCGATCGCGAGCGGGAGGCGGGCGCGGCGCTCGAAGTCCCCGCCGTACGCGTCCTCGCGGCGGTTCGAGACCGGCGAGAGGAACTCGTGGACGAGGTAGCCGTGCGCGGCGTGCACTTCGATGACCTCGTACCCGGCGTCGAGCGCCCGCTGGGCGGCGTCGGCGAAGGCGGTGACAACGCCGCCGATCTCCTCGATGCTCAGCTCGTGCGGCACGGCGTGGTCGCCGCTGAACGCGATCGCGCTGGGCGCCACCGTCTCCCAGCCGCCCCGGTCCGGGTCGAGCGGACCGCCGCCGTGGGCTTCGCTGTCGGTGCTGGCCTTGCGGCCGGCGTGGGCGATCTGGATGCCCGGGACGACGCCCTGCTCGCGCATGAACGCGGTGAGCCGGCGGTGCCCTTCGACCTGGGCGTCGTTCCAGATGCCGAGGTCGTAGGGGCTGATGCGGCCTTCGGGCGCGATGGCGGTGGCCTCGACCAGGATCAGGCCGGGCCCGCCGGTGGCGCGGGCGCCGTAGTGCTGCATGTGCCAGTCGTTCGGCACGCCGGTCGCGGGGCCGGTGGTCGCGGCGCTGTACTGGCACATCGGCGCCATCCAGATCCGGTTCGGGACGGTGGTCCCGCGCAGTGTGATCGCGGTGAACAGGTTGCTGGTCACGGTGGCTCCCTTGAGGTTTCGGGCGGACCGCTAGCCGATGAGGGCGGTGAGCGCTTCGGCTGCGGCGGCGGACGACTGCGGGTTCTGGGCGGTGACGAGGTTGCGGTCGACCTGGACGTGCGCGGTGAACGGGTCGGCGGCCACGAAGTCGATCCCGGCGGCCTCGAGCCGGTCCTGGAGCAGCCACGGGGCCTTGTCGGCGAGGTGCGCGAGGCGCTCTTCGGCGTTGGTGAACCCGGTGGCGCGGTAGCCCGCGAAGGCGTTCACGCCGTCCTCGTCGGCGGCGAGCAGCGCCGCGAGGCCGTGGCAGACCAGGCCGACCGGTTTGCCCGCGCGGAGGGCCCCGGCGAGCAGCCGCCCGGCGTCGGCGTTGACGGCCAAATCCTCCATGGGGCCGTGGCCGCCGGGCGCGTACACCGCGTCGTAGTCGGCGAGGTCCACGCCGTCGAGGTCGACGGGTTTCGCGAACTCGTCGGCCGAGGCGACCACGGTGCGCAGGTGCGCTGCGGTCTCGGCGTCGCCGTTGGCCTCGTCGGTGAGGCTCGCCGCGTCGACCGGCGGCACCACGCCGCCGGGGGTGGCCACGGTGACCTGGTGCCCGGCGTGCTTGAGCGCCTCGAGCGGGACCACGGCCTCCTCGGCCCAGTAGCCGGTGGGGTGCTTGGTGCCGTCGTTCAGGGTCCACTCGTCGGCCGCGGTCATGATGAACAGGATCTTCGCCACGATCGTTTCCTCTCGTTGTCGTTGCAGTGCTTGCTATTCGTTGAAGCTCGCGAAATAGGACGCGGCCATGTCCTCGCCGCCGTGACCTTGCGCTGAGGCGCGGCGGAACCGTTCGAGCCCGGCCTCACCGAGGTCGAGGCGGACGCCGTTCGCGCGGGCGGCCTCGACGATGAGGCGCGCGTCCTTGACGGCCGTGTCCAGGCCGAAGCTGGTGTTCGCGGTGTCGCCGCCCAGGATCAGGCCGCCCTTGGTGTGGGCGTACCCGGCGTCGAGCGGGCCGCCTTCGATGAGCGCGAAGAACCGCTTCGGGTCGACGCCGAGGCCTTTCGCCAGCGCGAGGACTTCGCCGATGCCGTGGGTGAGCACGAGGACCCAGCTGTTGGCGACGAGCTTGAGGCGGGACGCGGAGCCGTCGGCGCCGTTCTCGCCGGTCCACACGGTCGTCGCGCCGACGGCGTCGAACACGGCGTTCGCGGCCGAGTCGTCGTTCGGCCCGGCGGCGAGCACGGTGAGCTTGCCGGCCTCGGCGGGTTCGCGGGTGCCGAGGACGGGCGCGTCGAAGAACACGAGGCCGTGTTCGGCCGCGAAGGCGGCCAGGTCGGCGATGCCCTCGATGCCGGCGGTGGTCGACTGGATCCACCGCGCGCCGGGACGCAGTGCGGGGGCGGCCTGGCGCATGACGTCGAGCGCGGCGGGGCCGTCGTGGAGCATGGTCACGATCGCGTCGGCCTCCGCGACGGCTTCGGCGGGGGTGGCGGCGATGCGGATGCCGTCCGCGGCGAGCGGTGCGGCCTTCTCGGGGCTGCGGTTCCAGGCCGTGACCTCGTGTCCGGCGCGGGCGAGGTTGCGGGCCATCGCGGCCCCCATGATGCCGGTGCCCAGGACGCCCACGGTCGCCTTGTCGCTCATCGGTTCTCCTGTCCTCAGGCCCTTGCGGGCGTGCGTGGTGTCGGAACTGCCGCGACCCACGATACTTGCAGACGCCGACTAATGCAAGCGACGATTATCTTCGAGGGACTTATGTCGCGGTGCGCTAGTATCGACACGAACGGACCGAGCCGGAGGAGCATCGTGAGTACAGCAGCGACCCCCAGCACCGCGCTGGCCCAGCACTGGTGCGCCCTCTCCGCACTGCACGACGGCATCGCCGACCACATCGAACGCCGACTCGAGGCCGCGCACGGCCTCTCAGTGCGGGAGTTCTCGCTCCTCACCGTCCTCGACCGGCAGGCCCCGGGCAGGCACCTGCAGATGCGTCAGGTCGCGGAAGCGGTCGTGCTGAGCCAGAGCGCGACCACGCGCCTGGTGACCCGCATGGAGGACCGAGGGCTGCTGCAGCGCACCATCTGCGCCGATGACCGGCGCGGCATCTACACCGACGTCACCGAGTCCGGACGCAAACTCCTCACCGACGCGACGCCGACCCATGACCGGGCGCTGGCGGAGGCGCTCGAAGAGGCGCGGAAGAACCCTGAGTTCACGCCGCTGGTCGAAGCGTTGGAACGCATCGGGACCGACTGAGCGGCGGTCGTTCAGCGCTGCTGCTCGCCGACCACTGCGCCGCAAGGTTTTCGGGCCGCCCGCGGACACCGGGACGGGCGGCGGTTGCGGGGCTCAGCCCTTCCAGAACTTGGCGCCCGCGCGGGCCACGACATCGCGCTCGGCGCGGTTGAGCTGCTTCTCGTAGCGGTAGTTGAGCTTGAGGACCGGCGGTTCGGACTCGACGCGGAAGACGTTGCCGAGCCAGCGGACGGGGCGGCCGTCGGCCAGCTCCCACAACTGCACGATCCGGTCGCCCGGGGTGATGGTCATTCTGATGTGGAGGCCGGCGTACTCGAGGTCCTCGGAACGCGCCCAGCCCACGACTTCGGGGTCGGGGTATCCGTCTGGCAATGAGGCTTCGTCGTGTCCGCTCATGTCCGGGCCAGCCATTCCTTGCATTGATGACATTCCGGTCTCCATCATCGCAGACCACGGTATGCACGCAAGTGCCGCACAGAGTGACACCGGGTCTGCAAAGACCAGGATAGTAGGCGCACCAGGCGGACCGAAAGAGGGAACGGTGCGACTCGGTGGGGAACGTGACCGGCGGCCGGTGCGGCGCGCCCGAAAAGTCCGCCCGCCATTGCGGCCGGATACTGGTGCCATGAAGCTCAGCCGCCCGGTCTCGGTGTTCCTGCTCGCCTTCGGCGTGTGGTCCTTGGCGATTTGGACAACCTTTGTAAAAAACCTGTTCGAGGACGTCAGCGGCCTGGCGTTCGACGCCGCCGGCGATCCGACCGGGTATTTCTGGGTCCACTTGACACTCGCTGTCACCTCGTTCGGGCTCGGCGTCGCCATCGGCGCGATCGGTCTGCGCGGCCTCCTCGCGAGCCGCCGCACACCGCGTGACTGATTCCTGAAGGGAGCGTTCGACGACTGGACGACTCGGCTGCGAGTCGGAAATCCGACCCGGGCGTTATCACTCGAACGAGCTGCGCGGCAACGCCGACTCAGCGGACGTCGAAGCGGTCACGCCCGTGCGAGGGCGTCCACGGTCGCCTCGGCCGCGGCGATGTCCCGCTCGCCCTCGGCTTCGGTCAGGTTGTCGACGGCGCGCAGGAGCGCCCAGGCGCGGAGGCGTTCGGCGTCGACGCCGAGGCCGTCCGCGACCGCGTGGAGCAGTTCGCCACCGCTGTGCGGACCGTGGTGCTGCAGCATGAACAGCAGGTACCCGCCGTCGAAGGCCCGTTCGGCGAGGTACGGCTTCGGGTCGATGACCAGCCACGGTTCGCGCTCGGCCGAGACGATGTTGCCCAGGTGGGTGTCGCGGTTGCCGATGCCCAGTTCAGGCGGGTCTCCGATCCGGTCGCACAGATCGAGCGCGAGGTCGAGGCGGGCCGCGGCCGGGCCCTGCCGCGCGGCCCCTCGCAGGTCACCGTATTCGGAGCGCCACAGGTCCAGCATCGCAGTGGCGGCCGGGAACTCGGGGAATCCCTCAACGGCTTCCACCGGCCGCCACAGCCGCCGGTAGAGGCCGCAGGCGATACCGATCCGCCGCCATGCCGCCTCCGGGGTGCGGTGGCCGAAGAAGCGCGTCGACTTGAGGCGATTGCCGGGGACGGCCCGTTCCAGGAGCATCGCTCCGGTCTCCGGGTCGTACTCGTGCAGGCGCACCGCGCCGTCGCCGGCGTACAGGTGCAGCGCGGTCGGTTCGGCGGCGTTCTCCTCGTCGCGGTAGATGACCTTGAGGACCGCCTGCTCACCGGACTCCCGCCGCACCGGGACCACATAGGAGTGGCTGCCGCCGCCGTAGGGCGGCCCGTCCGTCCGCAGCGACCACAGCCGCTGCAGACGCCAGACCGTCTTGGGAAGGCCGTCGAGCCAGGCCTGGCCGGCACTGCCGTGCCAGGCGAGGACGTCGCGGCGGACGGAGGAGGGAACCACACCGAATCGCATCGGTACAGTATCGAGCAACGCCTTTTGCCACCGCAATCCGCATACGCATGGGAGGCAAGCAGACCGGCGTGATCAGTCCGACGAGGCGAGCGCGTCCACCGCTTCGGTCACCGCAGTGTCACCGCTCCGCAGCTCCAGGACCAGCCGAGACACCGCCGGACGGCGCAAAAGCTCGGCCACCACGGCGGCCACATCGGAGCGGGTGACGTCACCGCGACCCACCGGCGGCTCGGCGAGATGCACCCGGCCGGTCGGCTCGTCGTTCGTGAGCGAACCGGGCCTCAGGATGATCCAGTCGAGGTCCCTGGCACGCAGGTCCTCCTCAGCGGCGGCCTTGGCCTCGATGTACGCCGCCCACACCTCGTCGCGGCTCGGATCGGGCTCCGAATCGGCGCCCATGCTGGAGATCTGCAGGAAGCGGCGCACGCCCGCCCGCTCGGCCGCGTCGGCCAGCAGCACCGCCGCCGCCCGGTCCACGGTGTCCTTCCGTGCAGCCCCGCTGCCGGGGCCCGCACCCGCCGCGAAGACCACGGCGTCGACCTCCCCGTACATCTCTGAGGCGAGGAGTCCGCTGAGGTGCTCGGCGTCGGCCTGCTCGAGGTCGAGGACGATAGGACGCCCGCCGATCGCGGTGAGGTCCTCAGCGTGGTCCGGGTTGCGGATGAGGCCGGTGACCGAATGCCCTTCGGCGGCCAGGATCTCGGTGAGGCGCAGCGCGATCTGGCCGTGCCCTCCGGCGATGACGACATGCATACGGCCCAGCCTAACCCCGCTCGCCGCGGCGCGGGCCGCTCTGCGGCGGACCGCATCCGCACTCGCCAACGAGGCCGTCCGAGACCCCCGAGCCCGCGCCACCCACCGAAAACCATTGAAAAACACCGGGTAGCTTGTTGCATCGTGAGTGATTCACACATTTCGGGACCGCTGCGCGGCCTGCAAGCAAGGCCGCTCCCCGGACCCGCCCCGGCGCCGCGCGCCGCGTCCTGGGCGCGCCTGCTGCTCGCCGCAGCGCTCGTGTTCCTGACCGTTCCGTTCGTCGCCGCCCCGGCGCAGGCGGCCACCGACATCACCGGCCGACTCCGCGCCGGCCAAGACGTCGTGCTCAACGGCGACAGCGTCGTCAACCTCGGCAGCGGCGAGGAGATCGTCTACGGCGGCCACCTCAGCGGCGTCGGCACCCTCACCGTCAGCGGGTCGGGCAAGCTCGTCCTCACCGCCGACTCGGACTTCAGCATCCCCGAGGACCGCCGGCGCCAAGTGGTCGAGGCGCGAGGCGAGCCCTGGTGGTGGAACACGATCGAGGATCCCGACCCGCCCGCCGTAACGGTCGAGGCCGGCGCCACGCTCCAGTACGGCGACGGCACGGGAACGACCGGCACGCTCGGCCACTACCCGTACGACCTGCCGAACTTCGAGTGGAACGCGCTGAACCACCACGTCGACGGCACGCTGATCGTGGCGGTGCACGGCCGCCGCTACCACCCGGGCAACCTCAGCGGGTCCGGTTTCATCGTGCAGCCGCGCCACACCTGGGACGGCCTCTCCCTGGCGGGAGACCACACCTTCTCCGGGGTCCTGTACAACGGCACAGTCGTCCACTACAGCCAGCGCGAATTCCTCTCGACGATGCCCGAAGTGGACACGGTCCTGAACCAGGGATCGTTCATCATCGACACCCAGGACGGCAACGACACCGTTCTCGACGTGGACTTCTACTCGCGCGAGTGGGGCAACGACATCAACTTCCACTCGCAGATCTTCGGGAGCAAGGTGGTGGTCTCCGGCGTCTACTCGTGGGCCGACTCCGGGCCGGACACCGATCCGTCCCTGTCGGACCCGAGTCTGAACTACGAGGTCGTCGCGCACAACCACAACAAGCGCGGCATCAACATCGAGGGCGCGCTGGTGCAGTGGGGTGACGGCACCGACAACGAGTTCTTCCTGCCGGGCAACCGCGACACGGTGTACATCAACATGCACGCCAGGCGGATGCGCAGTCACCTAATCCTGGACTACAACGGGCCGGTCCGGCTCGACGCGCCGATCTCGGGCGGGATCTTCCACGACACGATGGACGCCGTCGGCGCCGGCGATGTGACCATCGCGGGCACGGCCGGCAATGCGGTCACCTTCGCCGACCAGCAGAACTACGACGGTGCGACGACGGTCGAGGCCGGTGCGGTGCTGCGGCTCGGGGCCGGCGAGGAGGGCGGCGACGGCTGGCTGCTCATCGGCGGCGAACACACCGCGATCATCGACGAGGGCGCTCTGGTGGTCGACAACGTCGAGCACGAGGCGTCGCTTGAGGACATCAGCGGCGCGGGCAGCCTCGAGCAGGCCGGGTCGGCAACGCTCACGCTCACCGGCGGCATCGAGTACACCGGTCCGACCACGGTTTCGGGAGGCACGCTCGTGCTCACCGGCGGGGACCTGGCCGCCTCCGAACATGTCGCGCTCTCGGGCGAGTCCGCGGTGCTCGACCTCTCGCAGGTCGAAGGCCAGACGGTGAACGACCTCAGCGGGGTGGCCGGTGCGAACGTACGGCTCGGCGCCGACGGCCTCACCGTCGCCAGCGCGAGCGACACCGCTTATTCGGGTGCGGTCGAAGGCGAAGGCGGCCTTGTCAAATCGGGTGCGGGGACATGGACCTATTCGGGAACGAGCAGCGCCGCGGGCGCTTGGACCGTCACCGAGGGGGTGCTGGCGCTCGGTACCGCTGCCCAGGACGGCACGGGTGAGGAAGGTGCCGATCAAGGCAGCGACGATCCGGATGACGCCGGTGCCGACAGTGCGAGCCAAGACGGCGCTGACGGCGAGAGCGTCGCACAGTCCGGGGCGGAACTCGCCGGGGACCTGATCGTCGACCAGGGCCTGACGGTTAACGCCGCGAGCGGCGTCGGCGGCGACCTGTCACTCGGCGGTGCTTCGACCCTGACCGTGGGCTCGAACGGGGGGCTCACGGTCGGGGGCGAGGCCGCTCTCGACGGGACGCTGGCGGTCACCTACGAGGAGGGCGGCGCACTCCCCGAGGAGATCTCCGTCGTCACCGCCGCAGGCGGTGTCTCCGGGACGTTCGCCAATCTCGCGCAGGATGCCGAGCTCTCGATCGGCGGCGCGAGTTACCGGATCGCCTACGAAGCCGACCGGGTCGTCCTGCGGACGGACGAGCCGCAGGCGGCCGCCGAAGCGGCGGAAGGCGGTGCCGATGCGGCCGGGTTGCCCTGGTGGGCCTATGTGATCGGTGCGGTCATACTCCTCCTGCTCCTGGGTTTCGGCCTGCTGGCCTGGTTCCGATGGCGCCGCAGGGGCGCGGTGGCCGACGATGCCACGATGGAGCTTCCAATTCTGAAGGCCCGGACCTGAACCGGAGCTGAAGCCACCTGAAGGCGGCTTAAGGAAGGCGTGGCCGGGAGTGTCACGGAGCGTCTACACAAATCGGACACAAGAGGGACCCCTGGAGCAAAAATACTCCCGGGGTACGACACTGGTCCGCCCTGAAATCCGCGAACCGACCGCCTTGAACGCGACAGGTCTACGCGTTTCCGCGCGAGGCGCGAGGCGCGAGGCGCGAGGCGCGAGGCGCGAGGC